>SCRR01000061.1 GCA_004322085.1 Burkholderiaceae bacterium | reverse complement strand
TCCACCGCCACCGCAATCGCCGCCAGGGCGTTGCGCACGTTGTGCTCGCCCGCCAGATTGAGCACGATGTCCAGGTTTGGCAGTGTCACGCCGTTGCGCCGCTGCACGGTGAAATGCATCTGGCCACCCACTGCGCGCACGTCGAGGGCGCGCACCTGGGCGTCCTCGCTCATCCCGTAACTGGTGATGGGGCGCGAGACCTGCGGCACGATGTCGCGCACGGCAGCATCGTCAACGCACAGGATGGCGGTGCCATAAAATGGCATGCGCAGCAGGAAATCGACAAACGCCGCCTTGAGTTTGCCGAAATCGTGGCCATAGGTTTCCATGTGATCGGCGTCGATGTTGGTCACGACGGCCATCACCGGCAGCAGGTTGAGAAATGAGGCATCCGACTCGTCCGCCTCCACCACGATGTAGTCACCGCTGCCCAGCCGCGCATTCGCGCCGGCGCTGTTCAGGCGACCGCCAATGACAAAGGTCGGATCCAGTCCGGCCTCGGCCAGCACGCTGGCCACCAGGCTGGTGGTGGTGGTCTTGCCGTGCGTACCGGCAATCGCAACGCCCTGCTTGAGGCGCATCAACTCGGCCAGCATCAGGGCGCGCGGCACCACCGGGATCTTTCGCTCGCGCGCAGCGATCACTTCGGGGTTGTCGGGGTGCACGGCCGTGGAGGTGACCACGGCATCCGCGCCGGCCACGTGCTCGGGCGCGTGACCCACAAAGGTTGTGATGCCCAACCCGCCCAACCGGCGCAGCGTGACACTGTCGGACAGGTCCGAGCCGGAAATCGTGTAGCCCAGGTTCAGCAGTACCTCGGCGATGCCGCTCATGCCCGAACCACCGACGCCGACGAAGTGAATATGCTTGATCGCGTGCTTCATGACACCAACTCCTCGCAGGCAGTGATCACCTCGTCCGTGGCGTGAATCTTTTGCATCTTTTTGGCTTGTAGCGCATACTCCATCAGCACAGTTCGCTCTGTTTTTTGTAGTATCTGCGCCAACGCCTCTGGCGTCAGCCTGTCTTGCGGCACGAGCCAGCCGCCGCCCTGCGCCACCAGGAAATTGGCATTGCCTGTCTGGTGGTCGTCCACCGCAAAGGGGAACGGCACAAAGATGGCCGCCGCACCCACAGCCGCGATTTCCGTCACGGTGCTGGCACCGGCACGGCACACGATCAGATCGGCATCGGCGAAGGCCTGCGCCGTGTCGTCGATGAACGGCGTGAGCTCCGCAGTGACGCCCGCGTGCGCGTAATTGGCGCGCAACGCTTCGATTTGCGCCGCGCCGCTCTGGTGCATGACGAGCGGGCGCTGCGCCGGCGCCATCAGCGCCAGCGCCTGCGGCACGACGTCGTTGAGCGCGCGCGCACCCAGGCTGCCACCCACCACCAGCAGGCGCAGCGGGCCGCTGCGCCCGGTAAAGCGGGTTTGCGGATCGGGCTGGCAGGTGAACGCCGTGCGCAGCGGGTTGCCAACCCACCGCGCATTGGCCAGCACGTCGGGGAAGGCCGTGAACACGCGCGCGGCCAGGCGGGAAAGGACCTTGTTGGCCAGGCCCGCCACCGAGTTCTGTTCATGCAGCACCAGCGGCTTGCGCAGCAGAACGCTCATCAGGCCCGCAGGGAAGGTGATATAGCCGCCCAGGCCCACCACCACGTCGGGCTTGACGCGGCGCAACACCTGCAGGCTTTGCCAGAACGCCTTGAGCAGGCGCAGCGGCAGCAGGGCCAGCGTGCCCAGACCCTTGCCGCGCACGCCCGAGAAATCGATGCTCTCGAAGGCAAACCCGCGCGGTGGCACCAGCTCGCTTTCCATGCTCGGACGGCCGGGCCGGCCGCGCCCCCCCAGCCAATGCACGCGCCAGCCGCGCTCGCGCAGGGCCTGCGCCACCGCCAGACCCGGGAAAATGTGGCCGCCGGTGCCGCCGGCCATGACGAGAGCGCACTTGCCGCTCATACTCGTCGCCCTCCCCGCATCAACGGCGCGTTCGCGCCGCAGCGCTTCGCGCTGAACCGGTTTTGGTGAAACCGCGTCCTCATACCCGGCCTCCGCGCATGAGGACGCGGTTTTCATAGTCGATGCGCAGCACCACGGCGATGGTGATCAGGTTCATCACGATGGCCGAGCCGCCGTAGCTCATGAACGGCAGCGTCAGGCCCTTGGTCGGCAGCGCTCCCAGGTTCACTCCGACGTTGATGAACGCCTGAAAACCGATCCAGATGCCGATGCCCTGTGCCACCAGGCCGGCAAACACCCGGTCCAGTGCGATCGATTGACGCCCCACGTGCATGATGCGGCGGATCAGCCAGAAGAACAGGCCCAGCACGCACAGCACGCCGACCAGCCCGAATTCCTCGCCGATCACCGCGAGCAGGAAGTCGGTATGCGCCTCGGGCAGCCAGTGGAGTTTTTCAACGCTGCCACCGAGCCCCACGCCAAAGATCTCGCCGCGGCCGATCGCAATCAGGGAATGCGACAGTTGATAGCCCTTGCCCAGCGCGTTGTGCTCGGTCCACGGATTCAGGTAGGCAAAGATGCGTTCACGCCGGAATTCGGAGGTACCGATCATCAGGGCGAATGCCACCATGAGCAGGACGGCAATCAGGAAAAACATGCGCGCGTTGACACCCCCCAGGAACAGGATGCCCATGGCGATGATGGCAATCACCATGAAGGCGCCCATGTCGGGTTCGGCCAGCAGCAACACGCCGACCACCGCCACGGCGACCGCCATCGGCAATACCGCGCGAAAGAATCGCTCTTTCACCTCCATCTTGCGCACCATGTAGCTGGCCGCATAAAGCACCATCGCGAATTTTCCCAGCTCGGACGGCTGAAAGTTCATGAACCCCAGCGGAATCCAGCGCCGTGCACCATTGACGGTGTGACTCAGGTGCGGGATGAGCACGGCGATCAGCAACAGCAGGGACGCCACGAACAGCCAGGGCGCCAGTTTCTCCCAGGTGCCGAGCGGAATCTGGAATGTGATCAAGGCGGCGACGAACCCCACGGCCAGCGAGAGCAAATGCATCATCAGGAAGTGGGTCGGTGCGTAGCGCGCAAACCGCGGGTTGTCGGGCATCGCAATGGTGGCCGAATACACCATCACCAGGCCCCAGGCGAGCAGCGCCACGATGACCCAAAGCAAGGCCTGGTCGAACTCCGCCATGCTGGCCCGCGCGCGTGCCGTGCGGCCAAAGTCGGCGCCGCCGATGCGCACCGGGAGTGCTTGCGCAGAGACGCTCGGCAGGCCGCCGAACCAGCCCGAAATCTGCTGCAGGACAGCCTTCATACGCTGCCCTCCAGCGGCGTGCCGGCCTGCGCGGCCAGCGCCGCGACCGCGTCGTGAAACACCTGGGCGCGCTGCCCATAGTTGTCGAACATGTCAAAACTGGCGCAGGCCGGCGACATCAGCACGGCGTCGCCGGCATGGGCCTGCTGGCTCGCCAGCAGCACGGCCTGCGCCATCGTGCCCGCATCGAACAGCGGCACGCCGATGCCCTGCAGCACGGTGCGAACGCGCGGGCCGTCGCGCCCAATCAGCACGGCAGCGCGCGCATGGCGGGCCACGGGTGCGGCCAGCGGCGCAAAATCCTGCCCCTTGCCGTCGCCACCCAGAATCACCACCACCTTGCGTTCGGCGCCCAGGCCCTCCAGCGCGGCGACGGTGGCGCCGACATTGGTGCCCTTGCTGTCGTCAAAATACTCGACGTCGCGGACCACGCCGATCGGCTGCACGCGGTGCGGCTCGCCGCGGTATTCGCGCAGTCCATATAGCAGCGGACCCAACGTGCAGCCCGCCGCGCTGGCCAGCGCCAGCGCGGCCAGCGCGTTGACCGCGTTGTGGCGGCCGCGGATGCGCAGCGCATCGGCCGGCATCAGGCGCTGGATGTGGATCTCTTCCTCGTCGCCCTTGCGTTGTTTGATGGTCTCGTCGGATGCCAAAGCGCGCACCAGCCAGGCCATGCCGTTCACCGTCTCGATGCCGAAGTCGCCGGGGCGCTGCGGCATATTGCCGGCAAACGTGACATGGTCGCGCTGCACCAGCTTGCCGCCCCTGGCCTTGACTGGCGCGGGCAGCATGGCCATGACCTGGGGATCTTCGCGATTGAGCAGCATCGGTGCGTGCTGTCCGAACACCCGTGCCTTGGCATCGGCATAGGCTTGCATCGTGCCATGCCAGTCGAGGTGGTCCTGGCTCAAGTTGAGCACCGTGGCGGCAGTGGGTTCGAACGCGGTCACGCCGTCGAGCTGGAAACTCGAAAGTTCCAGCACCCAGACCTCGGGCAGGCTGCCTGCATCGAGCCTTTGGGTCAGTGTGTCCAGCAGTGTCGGGCCGATGTTGCCCGCAACAACCGCTGATTTCCCGGCCCGCTCGATCAACTGGCCGGTGAGCGAGGTGACGGTGGTTTTGCCGTTCGTGCCGGTGATGGCCAGCACCTTGGGTGCATAGCCCTGGCTTTGGCGGAGCCCCGCCAGCGCCTGGGAAAAAAGATCCAGCTCGCCACCCACCCACAAGCCCTGGGCGCGTGCTGCCGTCAACACCGTTGCGACCGTGCTCGGCATCAGCCCCGGGCTCTTGAATACGGCACGCAGCGCCGAGCCCTCCACCAACGCCGCAGCGAATTCGCCACCGACGAAAGTTGCCGCCGGCACATCGCGACGCAGCGCCTCGAGCTGGGGCGGCGCCTCGCGCGTGTCCGCCACCGTGACCTGGGCTCCGGCGCGCACACACCAGCGCGCCATCGCCAGCCCGGAATGGCCAAGGCCCAGGATCAGGACGTGCTGGTTTTCAAGCGAATGCACGTGTTACCTCAGCTTCAATGTGGACAGGCCCAGCAGGCACAGCAGCATCGTGATGATCCAGAAGCGCACCACGATTTGCGTTTCCTTCCAGCCGCTCTTCTCGAAGTGATGGTGCAGCGGCGCCATCTTGAGGATGCGGCGACCTTCGCCATACCTTTTTTTGGTGTACTTGAAATACATCACCTGGGCCATCACGGAGATGGCCTCGACGACGAAGATGCCACCCATGATCGCCAGCACGATTTCCTGGCGCACGATCACTGCAATGGTGCCGAGCGCCGCGCCCAGCGCCAGTGCGCCGACGTCGCCCATGAAGACCTGCGCCGGATAGGTGTTGAACCACAGGAAGGCCAGGCCGGCACCGGCCATGGCCGAGCAGAAGATCAGCAGTTCGCCCGAGCCCGGAATGTGGGGGAAGAACAGGTATCTGGAATACACCGCGCTGCCGGTCACGTAAGCAAAAACGCCCAGCGCCGAACCCACCATCACCACCGGCATGATGGCCAGGCCGTCCAGCCCATCGGTCAGGTTGACCGCGTTGCTGGACCCGACAATGACGAGATAAGACATGAGCACGAAGCCGAACACGCCCAGCGGGTAGCTGGTCTCCTTGAAGAACGGCA
The DNA here is from genome assembly GCA_004322085.1 of Burkholderiaceae bacterium. Lineage (GTDB taxonomy): Bacteria > Pseudomonadota > Gammaproteobacteria > Burkholderiales > Burkholderiaceae_C > Rhodoferax_A. The sequence continues at coordinate 15,985 of SCRR01000061.1, read as the reverse complement.
ATAGCAGGCCGGCCTTGGGCGGCAGGTTCACATCGAAGCCCGAGCGCACCCAATCAAGGAACAGTTCGATCACCCGCAGATTGGAGCTCTCGGAAATGCTGAACACCAGGTACAGGGCGGCAATCAGGCCGATGACGGATTGCCAGAAGTACTTCTCGCGCGAGCGCATGCCTTCCGGGTCCTTGTTCACCACCTTGCGCCAGTCGTCGACCCAGCCGATGGCGCCGAAGCCCAGCGTAACCACCAACACGATCCAGACAAAGCGGTTGGACAGGTCGAACCAGAGTAGCGTCGAGACGGTGATCGACAGCAAAATCAACACCCCGCCCATGGTGGGCGTGCCGCTTTTGCTCAGGTGCGACTCCATGCCATAGCCGCGAATGGGTTGGCCGATCTTGAGCTCGGTCAGGCGCCGGATCACAAAAGGGCCGGCCAGCAGGCCGATCAGCAAGGCGGTCATGGCCGCCATCACGGCACGGAAAGTCAGGTACTGAAATACCCGGAAGAACGCGAATTCGGGAGACAGGGTCTGCAGCCACTGGGCAAGACTAAGCAGCATGGGCATCCTTTGCTTTTTGTTGTTGTGCCTGTGGTTGGAGCCGGGCCGCAATGGCCTGCACCACGCGTTCCATCTTCATGAAGCGAGAGCCCTTGACCAGCACGCTGGCGCAGCGGTTCAGTTCGTCCAGCACGGCAACATTGAGGGCCTCGACGTCATCGAAGTGCCGCCCCGCGCCGAAACCCGCACTCGCGCGGGACGCCTGCGCACCGAGGGTGAACAGCGTCTCCACCCCCAAGGCCTTGGCATGGGCGCCGACCTCGGCGTGGAACTGCGCGCCCTGCTCTCCGACCTCGCCCATGTCACCGAGCACGAGCAGGCGCGGTCCCGGCAACTCGGCCAGCACCTCGATCGCGGCGCGCACCGAATCCGGATTGGCGTTGTAGGTGTCGTCCACCACGGTGATGGAGCGCCCCGCCAGCATCACGCTGAACGCGCGCGAGCGCCCCTGCACCGGCTCGAAGCCGCCAAGCCCCAGTGCAATCGCCGCCAGCGGCGCGCCGGCGGCCAGCGTGCAGGCGACCGCGGCCAGCGAGTTGCGCACGTTGTGGCGCCCGGCAATATGCAGCTCGTAGGCAAGCGGACCGGCAGGCGTTTGCACGCCGACCCGCCAGTGGCCCTGGTTCCAATCGGCTCGGGCCAGGGCGACATCGGCGCCCGCGGTGATGCCGAAACTTTTGCACGCACGCACGCCCGCGAGCGCCGTCCAGACCGGGGTGTAGGTGTCGTTGGCCGGGAAAACGGCCACGCCGCTGTTCGCCAGCGCCTCGATCACGGCGCCGTTCTCACGCGCCACGGCCTGCACCGTGGCCATGAACTCCTGGTGCTCGCGCTGGGCATTGTTGACCAGCGCCACCGTGGGTTGGGCCATGGACGCGAGATAGGCAATCTCGCCGGGATGGTTCATGCCGAGCTCGACCACCGCCACCTCGTGGTTGCGGCGCAAGCGCAGCAGCGTGAGCGGCACGCCAATGTCGTTGTTGAAGTTGCCGTGGGTCGCCAATGCGGCATCAGGCTTCCAGGCGCGCAGGATGGCCGCGATCATCTGGGTGACCGTGGTCTTGCCGTTGCTGCCGGTCACGGCGATCAGCGGCAGCTTGAACTGCGCCCGCCAGCCGGTGGCGAGCGCGCCCAGGGCGCGCCGGCTGTCCGCTACCTCGATGCCCGCCAGGCCCGCATCTTCCAGGCCATGCTGCGCCAGCGCGGCAACCGCGCCCCGCGCCTTCGCCTCAGCCAGATAATCGTTCGCGTCGTAGCGCTCACCGCGCAGCGCCACGAACAGGTCACCGCGCTCAAGCGTGCGCGTGTCGCTGTGCACGCGTTGCACGGGCGTGGCGCCGTCCCCCACGAGCCGCCCGCCCGGAATCCAGGCCAAGGCCTGTTGCAAGGTCATCATGGCGCCACGCTCCTGCGCTGCAGCGCCCGGCGGGCGTGGTCCTTGTCGGAAAACGCGCGCCGCGCTCCGGCGATCTCCTGGTAGTCTTCGTGCCCCTTGCCGGCGATCAGCACCACGTCCCGCGCGTCGGCTTGCGCAATAGTCTCGGCGATCGCCAGGGCCCGGTCGCCCTGCACATACGCCGCGTCGGCATGGCTCAGGCCAGCCACGATCTGGCCGATGATGGCTCCCGGGTCCTCGCCGCGCGGGTTGTCGCTGGTCACGATCACGCGGTCGGCATTTTTTTCGACGACGGCCGCCATCAGCGGGCGCTTGCCGGCATCGCGATCGCCACCGCAGCCAAACACGCACCATAGGCGCCCGCCGCGCTGGCGCGCCAGTGGCTGCAACGCCGACAGCGCCTTGTCGATCGCGTCGGGCGTGTGCGCGTAATCAATCGCGACGAGCGGCTGATCCGGTTCGCCGACGCAGTCCATGCGCCCGGGCACCGGCAGCAGCTGGCGACACGCCCGCACCGCCTCCTCCAAGGCCACACCCATCGCGCGCAAGCCACCGATCACACACAGCAAATTGGAGACGTTGTACTGGCCAATCAACTGCGTGTCGAGCTCGTGACTCTCCGCACCCTCGGTCACCGAAAAATGCAGGCCCTGCGTGGCGCCTTGCATCGCATAGCGGATGTGGCGCGCTTGCAGCCGCGCCGGCGTCGCCGCGTTCGCAGCACAGGACACGGTCCACACATCAAGGGGGCGCTGCACCAGCGACGCAGCCAGCTCGGCGCCATGAGCGTCATCGACGTTGATCACCGCGGCGCACAGTCCCGGCCAGCGAAACAGTTCAGACTTGGCCTGCCAGTAGGCCTGCATGGAGCCGTGATAGTCCAGATGGTCCTGCGTGAAGTTGCTGAAAATCGCCACCCGGATCCGGGTGCCGTCCAGACGGCGCTCCGCCAGCCCGATCGACGACGCCTCGATGGCGCAGGCGTCCAGGCCCTCGTCCACGAATCGACGGAACTGCTTTTGCAGCAAGACTGGATCGGGTGTGGTCAGCCCATTGAACTCGACCTGCGGCGGCCGGCCAATGCCCAAAGTACCCACCAGTCCACATGGGATGGGTGCAGGATGCTCCACATTCGATAGTGCCTGCGCGAGCCACCAAGCGATGGAAGTTTTGCCGTTGGTGCCGGTGACGGCCAGCACGTCGAGGTGCTCGCTCGGCGCCTCGAAGTAGACGGCTGCGATCGGCCCGGTGGCCGCCTTCAGGCCGGCGTAGCTCGCCACCGCGTTCCCCTCGAAGCCAAAGGCCTCGACGCCGGACTGTTCGACCAGGCAAGCGGCGGCGCCCTGTGCCAGGGCCGCGGCCACATAGTTCCGCCCGTCCGTGGCCGCGCCGGGCCAGGCGATGAAGCCGTCGCCGGACCCGACCGCGCGGCTGTCGGCCTGCAGCGTGCCGCGCACACGGGCGTGCAACCAGTGTGAGGCTTCAAGCGGGGTGGACAGCGTCTTCATCAGTTCACAAGCGTCTCTTTGACGCCGTTGGCCACAATCTCCGGTTTGACCGCCAGATCGGGGGGAACGTTCATGATGCGCAGCGTCTGCTGCACCACCTCGCTGAACACGGGCGCGGCCACCAGCCCGCCAAAATATTTGCCACCGCTCGGCTCGTCGATCATCACAGCCACGACGATGCGCGGCTTGTCGATGGGCGACATGCCGGTATACCAGGCACGGTATTTGTTGCTCGCATAGCCTTTGCCTACCTGCTTGTGCGCCGTACCGGTCTTGCCGCCGACGGAATACCCCACGGTCTGCGCCAGCGGAGCCGTGCCTCCGGGACCGGCGGCCATGCGCAGCATCTTGCGCACTTCGCCCACCACCTTGGGCGTGAACACCGGCACCCCGACTGCCGGCGCGTCAGTTTTGAGCAGGCTCACCGGGATGATGCCGCCTTCGTGCGCAAACGCGGTATAGGCATGCGCGATCTGGAGCAGCGAGGCAGACATGCCATAGCCATAGGACATCGTCGCCTTTTCAATCGGACGCCATGTTTTCCAGGGCCGCAGGCGACCCGTGACGGCACCGGGAAAGGTGACTTGGGGCTTTTGCCCAAACCCGACTGCGGTGAACGCATTCCACATCTCCTGCGCCGACATAAGTTGGGAAATCTTGGTGGCGCCCACATTGCTGGACTTCTCGATCACACCCTCCACCGTCAGCGCGCCAAAGTTGCTATCGTCGTGAATGGTCGCGCCCGCCACGGTGATGCGCCCGGGCGAGGTATCGAACACCGTCTGGGGTGTGACGCGCCCGAGCTCAAGCGCGGTCGCTATGGTGAAGGGCTTGATGGTCGAGCCAGGCTCGAACACGTCGGTCATGGCCCGGTTGCGCAATTGCTCGCCGCTGAGATATTTCCGGTTATTGGGATCAAAGCTCGGGTAATTGACCATCGCAAGCAGGTCGCCCGTTACCGCGTCGAGCACCACGACACTGCCAGCCTTTGCCTTGTTGGCAACCACCGCATCGCGCAGTTTCTGGTAGGCAAAGAACTGGACCTTGCTGTCTATGCTGAGCTGGATGTCCTTGCCCTCGATCGGCGCCACCTGCTCGCCGACATCTTCCACCACACGTCCGAGCCGGTCCTTGATCACGCGACGTGACCCGGCCTTGCCCGCCAGATCCTTGTTGAACTCGAGTTCGATGCCTTCCTGGCCGATGTCCTCGATGTTGGTGAAACCCACCACGTGTGCGGCGGCCTCCCCTTCGGGATACTGGCGCTTGTACTCCTTGCGCTGATAAATGCCCTTGATGTCAAGCGCTGCGATGGCCTTGGCGACAGGCTCATCAACCTGGCGCTTGATCCAGACGAAGGACTTGTCCTCGTCCTTGAGCTTCTTGTCGAAGTCCTTCTGCGGCATATCAAGCAGTCTGGCGACTTGCCTGAGCTTGGCTCGCACCGCCGGGTCATCGCGGTCTATGTCTTCGGGAATCGCCCAGATGCTGGGCGCCGGCACGCTGGACGCGAGTATCTGGCCATTGCGGTCCAAAATGCGGCCGCGGTAGGCGGGCAGCTCCAGGGTGCGCATATACCGCACCTCGCCCTGCTTCTGGAAAAAGGCGTTGTCTATCACCTGCACATAGGTCGCCCGCGCAGCGAGCACGACAAAGCCCATGGCGATGGCCGCCACAATGAATTTGCTGCGCCAGACTGGCGTCTTGCTCGCCAGCAGCGGGCTGGACGTGTACAGGACACTTTTGCTCACCGCGCGCCCCCACTGGCCGGCTCGCTGGCAGCGGCCGCCTTGTAGGTCACGTACTGCGTGATGGCCGGCGAAGCCGGGCGCATCTGCAGTTTGGACCTGGCCAGTTGCTCGATCCGCCCCGGCGTGGCCTGGGTGCGTTTTTCCACCTGCAACCGGTCGTTATCTTGCGCCAGCTTTTGCGCCTGTGAATTGGCTTTGTCGAGTGCCGTGAACAACCGGCGCGACTCGTACTGGACGTTGACCAGATAAAGTGCGCTGGCCAGCACGGCCAGCAGCAGAATGAAGTTCAGGCGTGTCATGGCAGGGCCCCCTTGCGTCCCGCGCTCATGCGTCCGTCCTCTCGGCAATGCGCATCACGGCGCTGCGCGCCCTGGGGTTCGCCGCCACTTCGGCGGCGCCCGGTTTGATACGGCCCAGCGCCCTGAGCTTCATGGCCCGGGGCGGTGCAAACGGGACCCGGCGATCGAACACCTCACGCGCGTTCTTCGCGATGAATTGCTTGACGATGCGGTCTTCCAGCGAATGGAAACTGATCACCACCAGCCGGCCTCCAGGTTGCAATACATGAAGACTGGCCTCTAGCGCTTGTTGCAACTCTTCAAGCTCGGCGTTGATGAAAATCCGAAAAGCCTGAAATGTGCGCGTTGCAGGGTTCTGGCCCGGCTCGCGGGTTTTGACCGCGCCAGCCACGAGTTCGGCCAGCTCGGTGGTGGTTGAAACTGGACCCCGTTCCTGTCGGCGAGCAACAATCGCCTTTGCAACGGCGCCAGCAAACCGTTCTTCACCGTAGTCACGTATCACCTCCGTGATCTGTTGAATCTGGGCCGTGGCCAGCCAGCCGGCCACACTCTCGCCGCGTGTGGTGTCCATGCGCATGTCCAGCGGGGCATCGAACCTGAAGCTGAAGCCGCGCTGCGGGTTGTCGATCTGCGGCGAACTCACGCCCAGATCGAGCAGCACGCCGGCCACGCTGGCCGCGTCCAGGTCGGCGAGTTGCCTGAAACCCTCGTGGCGAATTGAGAAACGCGGATCGGCTATGGACGCCGCCTCGGCTACCGCATCGGGATCCTTGTCGAAGGCGATCAGCCGGCCCTGCGGCGAGAGCCTGGAGAGGATCAGGCGCGAGTGGCCGCCGCGACCAAACGTGGCATCGACATAGCAGGCGTCCGGGTTGCTGAGGAGAGCTTCGACGGCTTCGTTCAACAAGACGGTGGTGTGTTTCCATGAGATCTCCACCGCCGGCCTTCAGAAGGAGAAGTCCTTGAAGACATCGGGCATGTCACCCTGCATCGCCTTCGCTTCCTGGGCGTCGTAGGTCACCTTGTCCCACAGCTCGAAATGGTTACCCATGCCGAGCAGCATGGTGTCGCGGGCAATGCCGGCCGCTTCGCGCAACTCGGGCGACACCAGCACACGACCGGTAGCGTCCATGTCGACATCCATCGCATTGCCCAGAAAAATCCGCTTCCACCACTGCGCCGACATGGGCAGTGCGGCAATGCGCTCGCGGAACTTCTCCCATTCGGGCCGCGGGAAAACCATCAGGCAGCCATGGGGGTGCTTGGTGATCGTGAGTTGGCCGCAGGCCGTGGCACTCAGCACGTCGCGATGGCGCGTCGGCACCGACAGCCGGCCCTTGGCATCCAGACTCAGTGACGAAGCCCCTTGAAACACGACAGAACACCCTCGCTCGGTTGATCGGCCATCAAGTGGGTGTCTGCGTGACACTTTTCACCACTTAATTGCACTTTTTTCCACTGTAGCAGGAAAAAAGATGACAACAAGAGGGGTTACAACTATTTTTGTAATGAAATCAAAGACTTAGAAGTGATTTTACAAGTACAAAACATGAAAAATCATTTTAAATTAAGCACTTAGCGTCAGCTATGAAAGTAACGCTTGAAGCCGAGGCGGAACTCGCTTGGACGCTCAGAGAATATAACGAGACAGATCCTCGTCATGACTGAGTTCCTTGAGCCGTGCATCAACATAGGCGGCATCGATCACGACCGTCTGTCCGCCGAGCCGGGTTGCGTCAAAGCTGACCTCGTCCAGCAGCCGCTCCATCACCGTCGAGAGGCGCCGCGCGCCGATGTTCTCCGTGCGCTCGTTCACCTCGAATGCGATGCGCGCCAGCCGCGTGATGCCTTCGGGTGAGAACTCGATGGTGACGTTTTCGGTTGCCAGCAGTGCCTGGTACTGCTTGACCAGCGAGGCGTGGGTCTGCGTCAGGATCGCTTCGAAATCCTGCACCGAAAGGGACTGCAGCTCGACGCGTATCGGAAAACGCCCCTGCAATTCGGGAATCAAATCGCTCGGTTTGCTGATGTGGAACGCACCCGAAGCTATGAACAGGATGTGATCCGTCTTGACTGTGCCGTATTTGGTGGACACCGTCGTACCTTCGACCAGAGGCAACAGGTCGCGCTGCACCCCCTGGCGCGACACGTCGGCGCTGCTGGCCTCGCTGCGCGAGGCCACCTTGTCGATCTCGTCAATGAACACGATGCCGTTTTGCTCGGCCATGTGCAGGGCCTGAGACTTGATGTCATCGTCGTTCACCAGCTTGGCAGCTTCCTCATCGACCAGCAGCTTCATCGCGTCAACGATCTTGAGCCTGCGCGTCTTGCGTTTGGGATTGCCAAACTGACTGAACAGGCCGCGCAGCTGCTCGGTCATCTCTTCGGTCCCCGCCGGACCCATGATCTCGAGCTGCGGCCTGGCGTCGGCCAGCTCGATTTCGATCTCCTTGTCATCGAGCTGGCCCTCACGCAACTTCTTGCGAAAGACCTGGCGTGCCGTACTGTCCGATGCCACCGCCACAGGGGCATGGCCGGCACCCGCATCGGCGGCGACCGGTCGGGCCGGTGGAATCAGAACGTCCAGAATGCGATCTTCGGCGGCGTCCTGCGCTCGCGTGCGGAATTTGTGCATTTCAGACTCGCGCATCTGCTTGACCGCCACGTCCGCCAGATCGCGAATGATGGAGTCCACGTCCTTGCCGACGTAGCCCACTTCGGTGAACTTGGTGGCTTCGACCTTGATAAAGGGCGCATCGGCCAATCGCGCCAGCCGGCGCGCGATCTCGGTCTTGCCAACGCCTGTCGGGCCAATCATCAGGATGTTCTTCGGGGTGATCTCGCTGCGCAGCTTCTCATCGACCTGCTGGCGGCGCCAGCGATTGCGCAGCGCGATCGCGACAGCGCGCTTGGCCTGGTTTTGCCCAACGATGTGGTTGTCGAGTTCGGAAACAATTTCCTGCGGGGTCATGGAGGACATTTTTAATCAGGCGAGGAAGGAACCGCGCGGCTTGCCGCCGCAGTCTGCCCCGCAAACTTTCGGGTTGTTCAGGTCAAGGTTTCGATGGTGTGGTGCATGTTGGTGTAGATGCACAACCCCCCGGCAATTTCCAGCGACTTTTCGACGATGTCGCGGGCCGACAGCCCGGTGTTGTCGAGCAACGCCTTGGCAGCGGCCTGCGCATAGGCGCCGCCCGAGCCGATGGAGACGATGCCGTGTTCGGGCTCGAGCACATCGCCATTTCCGGTGATGATGAGTGAAGCGTCCTTGTCGGCCACGGCAAGCATCGCTTCCAGCCGACGCAGCACGCGATCCGTGCGCCAGTCCTTCGTCAGCTCAATGGCCGCGCGCACGAGCTGGCCCTGGTGCTTTTCGAGCTTGGACTCGAAACGCTCAAACAAGGTGAACGCATCGGCCGTCGCGCCGGCAAACCCCGCCAGTACGCGGTCGTGGTAAAGCTTGCGAACCTTGCGCGCCGTGCCCTTGACGACGATATTGCCTAAAGTGACCTGCCCATCGCCACCGATCGCCACTTCGACGCCGTTGGCCGTGATGCGGCGCACGCTCACAATGGTGGTTCCGTGAAATTGTTCCATGGGGTTTAGCTAAGGGTTGGAGTCGAAAATGCAAGCACTCGCGCAACTTTCGCCACCACCAGACAAACGATCTCAGTCAGCCCGAACCGTCACCCGGGCGACTTCGTTGATGCCGATGACATTGAAAAACGCCGCCACCAGCCGGTTCACATCATTGAACTGGGCCTGGTGGCCGCGCGCGTGCTGCGCGGAGGCCCAATTCAGCAGTGTGCCCGCCGCCGAAAAATCGACCCGGATCAATTTGTCACAGGAGATCACCATGACCTCGGCGTCAGACAATTTGGTGTCCAGTTCATCAAGCACCGTCGCGGCGTCTCCCGTGATTTGGCCTGCCAGCGCCACCGTTCTGATGTGCGATGGCGCAGGCTGGCTAGCCAAGGGCCCCGAATCTCCCCCGAGATCGCCCGGCAAAGTGGATGCCGGCCCATCCTGCGTCACCTCGCCAACGATGGCCTGGCCGGCCATCTCGGCACCGTCTGCATCGAGAGACTTGTATTCGCAACGCGTCTGCTCCCACGAGGGCGGCGACACTTCGTAAGTGACACAGTATGTCAGCGCGACCATCTCGAATTCATCAACCTGGTCCATCAGGCGCAGCACCTCCATACGCAGGCGCCACAGCTCCTGCGAGACAGACTTGTCGCCTTGCGGGGTTGCGCTTTTGAGCACTTCATCGAGTTGATGCGCTCCAGTGAACTGCAATTGCACCGGCTGCGCACTCCAAAATGCAAACAACTGGCGCAGCGGAGCTACCGCGGCCTCTTCCACGCTCGCGAGCCGCGTCCAGTCCAGACGCCAGGGGGAAGGTGCGGTAGCGAGGGCCGCGTTGAGCGCCGCCACGGTTTGCACCCCGACGTTCGGCGGACTGGTCCAGTTCACGGCGCGCGCGGCTGGCTTGGGGGGCGCCATGGGTACGGCCATCTGTTCCAGGCTGTCGGGCATCGAAAACCATACCGGTGCAGAGCGTTCGAACTGCTGCGCAAAATCGAGCGCCGCCGCCTCGAAGCGCCCCTGTTCCCCGATCGCCCGATACAAGTCGAACAGGGTCATCCAGGTCTCTTCATGTTTGCCCCGCGTCCCTTGTGGCCCCAGGGCTTCCAGCAAACCTGCTTCGGCACCGGCATCGTCTCCGTTCGCAAAGCGGATGGAGGCTTCTTCGAGTTCGGGATCATGGGCAAAAGCCTGCACATCGACGGCCATCGGCGCCGGATCGCCGAATCTGCTCTCGCGGTCCGCACTCGGCGCACCGGGCGACACGACGAAGTCGCCTGCAAGAGGGGACGGCAAGGTCGCCTCGGCGTTTTTCGGCACCGCCAGCGGCGCCGGATCTGTCACGGCATAGTGGGCAGCCCGGGCGGCTGCAGACAAGCCGGCCGACGCACTGGCAGTGGCCGAACTATCGGCAGGCGCAGCGCTGCTGCTGTGCGACGATGAATTGCCGCCCTTGGTTTTCCACCACTGCATCGACATTTGTGCCTCGATCTCATCGATTTTCTTCAATGTCGAAGCGCGGTCATCCGGTTTGGACGGGATGCTGCTCTGGAAAAACGAGGGCCGTGCGGCAAAGTCCTGCCCGACCATGGACTCACGGCGGCGGATTTTGCGCAGCATGTCGAATTCACGCTTGCGCACAAAATCGTTGCGCCGCTTGCGCTCGATCATCTCCTTGAGCACCTGTTTGCTGTAGGCGCTCTCCCGATCCGTCTCCTGATGGTCAAGATCGGACCAGTTCGTGGTCGGATTGCGCACGAACTTCACCACCTTGGACAGCAATCCTCCGTTGTCGTCTTTCAGCATATCGCTACTGGGGTGGTGAGCGCAGTGCGCGGTGGGACACGTCAATCACCAAACATCTTCTGCTTGAGCTCCCGGCGCTGCTGTGCCTCCAGCGACAACGTGGCCGTTGGCCGGGCCAGCAAACGCTGCACACCGATGGGCTCGCCGGTCTCGTCGCAGTAGCCATAGTCGCCCGCGTCGATCTGCTGGATCGACTGCTCGATCTTCTTGAGCAGCTTGCGCTCGCGGTCGCGCGTGCGCAACTCCAGCGCATGCTCTTCCTCGATGGTCGCGCGGTCGGCCGGATCGGGAACGACCACCGTATCGGCTCGCAAGTGCTCGGTCGTTTCTCCTGCGCTGTTCAGGATGCCCATCTTGAGCTGGAGCAGCTTGAGGCGGAAAAACGCCAACTGCTTCTCGTTCATGTATTCCGAATCGGGCATGGCGATGACTTCATCATCGCTGAGTTGCTCGGCCGTCTTGCTTTTCCAGTTACCCGCCAGCTTGGGGTCCTTGCGCGCAGCCACGTGCGGCGCTGGCGCATACACGGGCACGTCCATCGTTTGCGAATAGCTGGATTTGGCGGCTGTCGAGGCAACCGCCGGCGCCATCGAAGGGACGGTCAATTGGGCAAGCCTGGACGAGCGCCTGGGCGCTGGTGCTGGGGTGACTGTGGGTATGGACATGGAGGTTTTGACTGGTTTGGCGACCGCCGCCGCTTTGGCCAATGGTTTTTCAATCAGATTGGCTCCCTTGGCGGCTGGCTTGGCGACGGATTTGACGGGAGTTGCTGCCGACGCACCGACAGGTTTCGCGGCGGCGGCCGTCTTTTTCGAACTGGGTATCAGCGCAGCTTTAGTCGGTGCGGCCGTTTTTGCAACCCCGGCGGCCACAGGCTTGCGGGCCACGGCCTTGGGCACGACCGCCTTCCTGGCGACAGGTTTCGCGGCCTTGACTGCCGGCTTTGGGGCTGCTTTGGACACCGGCTTGGCTTTGACACTCGATTTCTGTAACTTGACCGGAGTCCTGGGCTTCTTGGGTTGCTCTTTCACTTCCTGTCTCCTCGCCGTACTGGCCAGCGCGTGCGTATCCTGCAGGTCACCCGAACCAGTCTCCCCAAGTGATGTGTGGTCCTCGATCACCTGCGTTATACCCTTATTATTGACCTTCGAGGGCTCATTTGCCCGGTTCTCACCGGCGCGCGATTGTATCGGTTGAAGCCAACCCCATGCCATGCGTTGCAGAATCGAGACAAACATTTCACTCCTTATTCAAGCTTTCCTGCACAAATTCAGACCAGGCACTGTTCCAGCCCCTGCAGCAGGATGTCTTTGGGCAGGTCGATGCCGATGAAGACCATCTTGCTGGTGCGTTGCTCACCATCCGCCCATGCCGGCCCGAGATCGCTACCCATCAACTGGTGCACTCCCTGAAAGATCACCTTGCGATCGGTACCTTTCATATTGAGCACGCCCTTGTAGCGCAGCATGCGCGGCCCGTAGATATTGACGATGGCGCCAAGGAAATCCTCCAGCTTGGCGGGGTTCAGCAGGCGATCGGATTTGAAGACGAAGCTCTTGACGTCATCGTCATGATGATGGTGATGCGCATGGCCCTCTTCGCCGTGCTCGTGCTGGTGTGAAGGGTGGTCGCAGTGCTCTCCGTGGGCGTGATCATGATGGTCATGGTCGTGCTCTTCTTCCTTGAGGAAGTCCGGATCGATATCGAGCTTGGTGTTGAGGTTGAAGCCGCGCAGGTCGAACACATCCGCAATCGCCACGTCGCCAAAGTTGACGGTGCGCTGCGGCGCGCGCGGGTTCATGTGCTTGATGCGGTGGATCAAGGCATCCACCTCATCCTTCGCAACCAGATCGGTCTTGCTGATGAATATCTGGTCGGCAAACCCGATCTGGCGCTGCGCCTCCAGGCGGTCGTTCAGTTGCTGCGGTGCGTGCTTGGCATCCACCAGCGTCAGGATCGAGTCGAGCAGGTAGCTCTCGGCGATTTCATCGTCCATGAAGAAGGTCTGTGCCACCGGCCCCGGGTCGGCCAGGCCAGTGGTCTCGATCACCACCCGGTCGAAGTCGAGCTGCCCCTTGCGCTTCTTCTCGGCCAGATCCCGCAGCGTGGCGCGCAGGTCTTCGCGGATGGTGCAGCAGATGCAGCCGTTGCTCATCTGGATGATCTGCTCGGTGGTGTCGGATACCAGAATGTCGCTGTCGATGTTTTCCTCGCCGAATTCGTTCTCGATCACGGCGATTTTCTGACCATGGGCCTCGTTCAGCACGCGCTTGAGCAGCGTGGTTTTACCAGAGCCCAGAAAGCCGGTAATGATGGTTGCAGGGATGAGACTCATGGCGTTCCAATCGGGTAAGGGCAGGGACCAGTCTGCGTGGCGCTTTGCGGTCTCGGCCGCAGAGTTCGGGGTCTTCCGGAAGATGGGGAGTTTAGCGGTCAATTCAATAAGCACGGCTTTCGGATAACCACCCACCCTCTCAGGTATTTGCCCGGAAAACGCAGGGCCACCAGAGGCCTGCAGCACGGGTGGACAACCACGCGCCGGCGCTGCGTCGTCAGGTCTTGCCAGGTATCAACTTGGCGCGCGGGTGCGCGGCATCGTAAGCCTTGGCCAGATGCTGGAAATCGAGCCGCGTATAGACCTGCGTGGTGGTGATGTTGGCATGGCCCAGGAGTTCCTGGACGGCGCGCAGGTCGCTGCTGGACTGCAGCAGATGGCTCGCGAACGAGTGGCGCAGCATGTGCGGATGCACCGGCGTCGCGAGTCCGGCCTGCAGGCTGCGCCGGCGCAGGCGCTGCCAGATGGATTGCGCGCTCAGCCGCGTGCCGTTACGGCCCAAAAACAGCGCTGGAGAGGTGGCCGGCACGCGCGTTGACTGGCTACGCAGCGCCAGCCACCCCTGCAGCGCCTGGAGTGCCTTGGTGCCGACCGGCGTGCTGCGACGCTTGCTGCCCTTGCCCAGCACATGGGCCTGCGCACCCTCCAGGTCGATCCAGCCGCGCGCCGCCGCACTGGCCTGCACATCCAGCCCGACCAGTTCGCCCACGCGCAGGCCGCAGCCGTACAGCAACTCGACCATGGCGGCATCGCGCGCTTCCAGCCAGGGATCACCGGCCTCGCTGTGGTAGCTGGCCAGTTGCACGGCGTCGTCCACGCTCAAGGCCTTGGGCAGCGGCTTGGGCGATTTGGGCGAACGCACGTCCTGCACCGGATTGCTGGCCACCCGCCCCTCGCGCCCCAGCCAGCGGTAAAAACCGCGCCAACCCGACAAAATCAGCGCGATGCCGCGCCCGCTGCGCCCGCCGCCGTGCATCTGCGCGACCCAGCGGCGAATGTGCGCGTTCTGCACCTGCGTGAGTTCGACTTTGGCCGCATCGGCATAACTGGCAAGTTTTTGCAGATCGAGTGCATACAGCTCCACCGTGCGCTGGGCCAGACGCTTCTCGACCCGCACGTGCTCCAGGTAACGCTCGACCAGCGGTGGAGCCATGACGCGCCGCCTCAAGCGTCCCGATGCCGCAGCCGGGACAGGGCGGCACCGGCCAGCTCGGCGATGCGCTCCAGAAAATCAGTGCCCATGGCGCTGTTGAAACGCTGCGAATCGGGTGAGGCCAGCACGATCAGGCCAAACGCCTGCGGGGCAGTACCCATGCGCAGCGGAATCAGCGCCAGCGACTGCGCCAGCACCGCTTCCGGCAGCCAGCCCACAGCCTCGAAGCCGGCATTCACCCCGCAGTAGGGAGACGACAGGGACGAGGCAAAAATCTTCGCGTCGTCGCTCACACCCTGCGCGAAGGCTTCGCCGGCAAAAGCCGGCGCCACGTCCCAGACCCGGATCGCCGCTTGCGGCACCACGAACTGGGCCTGCAACTCGCTCACGATGCGCTGCGGCAGATCGCGCGGCGTGGGCGCCAGAAACAGCTCACGCGTCCAGTGCTGCAGCCTGTCGGCAATCACCACGTTCTCGCTGCCGTTGCGGATCATCTCCATGATGCGTTGCTCCAGCGCCTTGATCTTGTCGCGCAGCATTTCAGCCTGGCGCTCCTGCAGGCTCACGGCGCGGCTGCCGTGCGGGCTGGTCAGCTGCACCGCCGCCAGCAACTGGGCATGGCGTTCGAAAAAATCGGGCGTGTTGGCCAGGTAGTTGGCGATGTCGTCTTCGGTGATCGGGTTCATGGTGTTGATGTTCATAGGTTGTCCGCAATGTCGATGTCACCTTCAAAGACCGTGGTGGCAGGGCCGGTCATCAGCACCGGCGCCTCCATCCCGGCCCACTCGATCGTGAGGCGCCCGCCGCGCGTGTCGACCTCGACTGTCGCATCAAGCAGCCCAAGCCGGATGCCCGCGACCACCGCCGCGCAGGCCCCGGTGCCGCAGGCCAGCGTCTCACCCGCGCCGCGCTCGTACACGCGCAGGCGGATCTGCGAGCGGCTCAGCACCTGCATGAAGCCGGCGTTCACGCGATTCGGAAAGCGCCGATGGTGTTCGATCAACGGGCCCTGCTCCAGCACGGGCGCCGCCCCCACATCGTCCACCAGTTGCACCGCATGGGGATTGCCCATGGACAGGATTGCTACATACGTTATAGCTGCTTGCGCAGGGCCATCAAGGTCTAGAGGCCATTTTTGCCATGAACCCGCGACTTGGGGCTGCAGGCCGGCGGCATCGAACGGAACCCGCGGCAGGTCGAACACGGGCGCGCCCATGTCCACCGTGACGCGTCCATCCGGGCCCAGGTGCGGCTCGATCACACCGCCCAGGGTCTGCACGCGCAGCACGTCCCTGGTACTCAGGCCATGCTCGCGCACATAACGCACGAAGCAGCGCGCGCCGTTGCCGCATTGCTCGACCTCGCCGCCATCGGCGTTGTGGATCACGTACTCGAAGTCGATGCCCGGGGCGGGGCTGGCGCGCACCGACAGGATCTGGTCAGCGCCCACGCCGAAGTGGCGGTCCGCCAGGAAACGGTAGTGGCCCTGCGTCAGTCCGAGGCGACCGCGCGTCTCGTCGAGCACGACGAAGTCGTTGCCTGCGCCCTGCATCTTGGTGAAGCGAATTCGCATGGCCTGCATTATCGACG
>SCRR01000060.1 GCA_004322085.1 Burkholderiaceae bacterium | reverse complement strand
TCGGTCTGGTTCTTCAGCGTATTCGCCTGCACTTCCGCGGCGTATTCAGTCATCGATTTTTCGGCAACGGGCTTGCCGCCCAGTTTGTTGATGGTGGCAATGAGCGCATCGCGGTGCGCCTTGTGCTGGCTCTGGAACAGCACGGCCACCTTGAGCGGGCCGGGTTGCATCAGGCCACTGGTGGCGCCGAGCTGGTACGCGGCGATGCCCTGGTACTCCAGGCCGAGCGCGACGTTCAGGATCCCGACGTCGTGCGACACGTCGCCGCCCATGCCTTGTGCAAGGGCTTCGTTGCCGGCCAGCATGGCCACGGCCACGGCGGACAGGCCGGCGGTGCCGCCCAGGAACGAGCGACGCGATGAGGGGGTGGGGGTAATGAGTTGCATGTGAATCTCCTTGTGGTTGGCGTCGCCAAATTGGTCGCGACACCTGCCTTACGCAATGGCAGGCGACCCTGGATTCAGATTACTAGAGTGATTCAGTCGGATATTGATCGATTGAATCCGCTGCTCATGCCGGCGCGTAACTGCAGGAATCACTATTTCCCAACCACTCCGAAGGAGACCTCGCATGAAACATCCCCTGCATACGCTGGCCATTGCCGTGGCCGGTCTGTTGTGTATCAGCGCCGCGGCGCCGGCGCTGGCCGACGACACCGGCAAGCTGCTGTTGACGGGCGGCGTCAGCACCATCGACGGCGCCGCCGGCGGCGGCCTCACGCCCTGGGCCGTGATCGGCAGCAATGCTACGGCCGACCAGATCGGCGGCAGCGCGTATGTGACGCGCGTCAACACGCAGGATTACGGCCTCACCGGCTATGGTGCGGCCATCGGCGTGCACGATCGCTACGAATTCTCGATAGGACGCCAGGATTTCAACACCGGCATCACCGGTGCCGCGCTGGGCCTGCCCGGCCTGCATCTGCGCCAGACCATCGTCGGCGTGAAGGCGCGCGTGGCCGGCGACGCCATTCTGAACAGCGACACCTGGATGCCGCAAATCGCGGTCGGCGCGGAATTCAAGTCGCTCGACAGCAGCGGCCTGGACGCTACGCTGAACGCCCTCGGTGCCAAGCGCAATGGCGTCGACTTCTATGTGAGCGCCACGAAATTGTTTCTGGCGCAAAGCGTCCTCGTGAACGGAACGCTGCGCGCCACCAAAGCCAACCAGAACGGCTTGCTGGGGTTTGGTGCGACGCTGGGGAACCCGCATGACAGTTACCAGTTGGAACCCGAGGTTTCGGTCGCCTACCTGCTGAGCAAGAACGTCGCTGTCGGTGGGGAATATCGCCTCATGCCGAACAACCTGGAGGACGCCGGCCGCACCGCCGGATTGGGCGACGGCCTGCGTTCACAGGACTGGAAGGACCTGTTCGTGGCTTGGGCCCCGACCAAGCATCTGTCCATCACGCTGGCGTATGTGGATCTTGGTGTGATCGTGCCGGCTACCACCAATAACCGCCGCCAGACCGGCACCTACCTGTCCGCCCAACTGGCGTTCTGATCCCGCCCAACCCTCAAAGGAATATTCATGAAAAATGCATTGATTGCCGCCACGGTTGCCTGCGCCGCCATGCTCAGCGCCATCATCACCGTGCGGGCACAAACCGCTCCGGCCGCGCCCATGCCGACTGTGTCCATGGACGGTACGCACAGCGACGCGCTGTACCGCACGTTCGGCGAAAAGCCCGGTCTGGTCAAACTGATGGACGACTTCATGACGCGTCTGGTCGCCGACCCGGTGACCGGTCCATTCTTCGGGCCGGCCAACCAGACGCGCATCAAGGCAGAACTGGTGGATCAATTCTGCCAACTGATGGGCGGCCCTTGCACGTACACGGGCGTGGACATGAAGACGATTCACGCCAGCCTGGGCATCAACAAAGCTGACTTCAACGCGCTGGTGGAAGAGCTCCAGCACGCGATGGACGACCAGGGCATCCCGTTCCGGGATCAGAACAAGCTGCTGGCGCTGCTCGCGCCGATGCACCGCGTCATCATCACGCAGTAACTGCCCCGCAGCGCAGCGGGATTTGACAGGACCGGCTGCTTTCCCGCTCGCGCAGGACGCGGCGTCTCAGGCGCGACTGGCCGGGCGGTGGCAGCTGAACTACAGTGTCGGCATGAATACCGCCACGCCAGAGCTCAGCTGCTTCACCCTCTCCATTGCCGACCAGGTCGCGCATCTGGTGCTGAATCGCCCGCAGGCGATGAACACCATGAGCCCCGCGTTCTGGCGCGAACTCGATGAAGTGCTGACCACGCTGCACCGCGAAGGCCAGGCGCGCGCGCTGGTGATCTCCAGCACGGGCAAGCATTTTTCGGCCGGCATGGCGCTGGAGACCTTCGGCGGCGCGATCCAGATGGACGACC
>SCRR01000059.1 GCA_004322085.1 Burkholderiaceae bacterium | reverse complement strand
AGGGCGTAAATTGCCTGGTGGATCTGGGATTCGGCCAGGCCGCCCATCTCCATCACGCGCGAGGAAACGCCGTTCAGTTCGCTGTCGAACTGGGTGGAAAGATGCTTGTCGGTCATTGCGGTTTCTCCTGGATCAACATGCTTTATCCCTTTATCCGAACCTGCCCGTAATGTAGTCCTCTGTTTCTTTGCGCGTGGGCTTGAAGAACAGGTCTTCGGTGACGCCGAACTCGACCAGATCGCCCAGGTACATGTAGGCGGTATAGTCGCTGCAGCGCGCCGCTTGCTGCATGTTGTGCGTCACGATGACCACGGTGTAGTCGTTCTTCAACTCGGCAATCAGCTCCTCGATCTTGGCGGTGGAAATCGGATCCAGCGCCGAACACGGCTCGTCGAGCAGCAGCACTTCCGGCTTGATCGCGATGCCGCGTGCGATGCAAAGGCGCTGCTGCTGGCCGCCCGACAGGCCGAAGCCGCTTTGCTGAAGCTTGCCCTGCACCTCGGTCCACAGCGCGGCCTTCCTGAGCGCCCATTCGACACGATCATCCATCTCGCTGGCACTCAGGGATTCGAACAGCTTGACGCCGAACGCGACGTTGTCGTAGATCGACATCGGAAACGGCGTCGGCTTCTGGAACACCATGCCGACCTTGGCGCGGATCAGCGCCACGTCCTGTTTGGAGGTCAGCAGGTTCTCGCCGTCGAGCCTGATCTCGCCCTCGGCGCGCTGTTCGGGATACAGCTCGAACATGCGGTTGAAGGTGCGCAACAGTGTCGATTTGCCGCAGCCCGACGGGCCAATGAAGGCCGTCACCTTGTTCTCGGGGATCTCGAGATTGATGTCCTTGAGCGCGTGGAACTTGCCATAGTAGAAGTTCAGATCCTTGACCGAGATCTTCGCCGGCGACGATGGTGCGAGAGGGATGGGCATGGTATTTCAGAGTTTGTTGCGCGTGACGATACGCGCGAAGATGTTGAGCGCCAGCACCGCGACGGTGATCAGGAACACGCCGGCCCAGGCCAGTTTCTGCCAATTTTCGTACGGGCTCATCGCGAACTTGAAGATCGTCACCGGCAGGCTGGCCATCGGCGAGCTCACGTCGGAAGTCCAGAACTGGTTGTTCAGCGCCGTGAAGAGCAATGGCGCCGTTTCCCCCGAGATGCGAGCCACCGCCAGCAAAATACCCGTCACCACGCCGGCGCGCGCCGCCCGCAGCGTGATGCTCAAAATGACCTTCCACTTCGGCGTGCCGAGCGCATAGGCCGCCTCGCGCAGGCCGGGCGGCACCAGCTGCAGCATGTTCTCGGTGGTCCGGATCACCACCGGAATCACGATCAGGGCCAGCGCCATCGCGCCCGCCATGCCCGAGAAGCTCTTCAAGCGGGCCACCACGACCGCGTAGATGAACAGGCCGATCACGATGGACGGCGCCGACAGCAGGATATCGTTGACGAAACGGATCACCTCCGAGAGCCAGCCCTTGGGGTTGTACTCCGCCAGGTAGATGCCGGCCAGCACGCCGATCGGCGTGCCGACAAAAGTGGCAAGCGCCACCATCACCAAGGAGCCGAAGATCGCATTGGCGATGCCGCCCGCTTCATTTGGCGGCGGCGTCATCTGGGTCAGGGTGGCCAGCGAGAGGCCGCCCACGCCCAGGCGCAGCGTGTCCCACAGAATCCACACCAGCCAGAACACCCCAAAAGCCATGGCCGCGAGCGACAGCAGCAGTGCGATCTTGTTGACGCGGTTGCGCGCGGCAAACTTGGCCTGGTGGGCCTGGGTCAGCGCCGCGTCGGCAACAAGGCGTTCCGCCGTGGTCATGTTCGCGTCCCCTCGCTTTTCTTCATGCGCTGCAGCAGCAGCTTGGACAGCGCCAGCACAACGAAGGTAATGAAAAACAGCACCAGACCGAGGTACATCAGCGCCGCCTGGTGCAAGCCTTCGCCGGCTTCGGCGAATTCGTTAGCCAGCACCGAGGTGATGCTGTTGGCCGCCTCGAACAGCGAGAGCGAATTGAGCTGGTTGGCATTGCCGATGACAAAGGTCACGGCCATGGTTTCACCCAGCGCCCGGCCCAGGCCCAGCATGATGCCACCGATGACACCCGCCTTGGTGTACGGCAGAACGACCTTCGAGACGACTTCCCAAGTGGTCGAGCCCAGCCCGTAGGCCGACTCCTTGAGCAGCGCGGGCGTCACGTCGAACACGTCTCGCATCACCGAGGCAATGAAGGGAATGATCATGATCGCCAGGATGATGCCCGCGGACAGAATGCCGATACCCACTGGCGGCCCCGACACCAGCGCACCGAGGTACGGCACGCCGGCAAACAATTTCTGCAGCGGCTGCTGCACATAGGTGGCCAGAATCGGACCGAACACCAGCAGGCCCCACATGCCGTAGACGATCGAGGGCACGGCCGCCAGCAATTCGATCGCCGTACCGAGGGGCCGCTTGAGCCAAGACGGCGAAAGTTCGGTCAGGAACAGTGCAATACCGAAGCTCACCGGCACCGCGATCAACAAGGCAATCAACGAGGTGGCCAGCGTACCGTAGATCATCACCAGGCCGCCGTAGTTGTCCTGCACCGGATCCCAGACACTGCTGGTGAGAAAGCCCAGACCGTATTTCTCGATGGCGGGCCAGGCGCCGGCCAGCAGCGACAGCAAGATACCGATGAGCAGGGCGAGTGTCAGCAGCGCGGCGCTCAAGGCGGCCCAGCCGAACAGGCGATCGACAGCGGCGCCGCTGCGCGGGCGCTTGGCCGGCGACGGCTTGGCCGCATGGGCATCCTCGGCCGCGAGTTCGAAAACAGCGGCGCTGGCAGGAAGAGTGGATGACATGGGCCGTCCCGGCAATACCGCAAGCGGCGCGTCATCGAGCGGTGTACTGCTCATGGCGCGCCGGCTGTTCGGTGCCTACTTGAAAGCGACGGCCTTGCCCGACGCGTCCTTGACTTCATCCCACGACTTCACGAGCACAGGCTTGACCGTTGCCGGCATGGGCACGTAATCCAGGTCCTCAGCCGTCTTGTCGCCGTTTTTCAGGACCCAGTCGAAGAATTTGAGCACCGTTGTCGCCTGCGCCGGCTTGTCCTGCACCTTCTGCATCAGCACGAAGGTGGAGCCCGTGATCGGCCATGCGTCCTTGCCCGGCTCGTTGGTCAGAATCTGGTAGAAGGACTTGTTCCACTGCGCTCCGGCGGCCGCGGCCTTGAAGGCCTTGTCGTCGGGCGAGACGAAGGCGCCCGTCGCGTTCTGAACTTGCGTGTAGGTCATCTTGTTCTGCTTGACATACGCATATTCTACGTAACCGATCGAATTGGGCAGGCGGTTCACGAAAGTCGCAACGCCTTCATTGCCTTTGCCGCCCGCGCCGGTCGGCCAGTTGACTGCCGTGCCGTCACCAACCTTGGCTTTCCATTCGGGGTTGACCTTGGACAGGTAATTGGTAAAGATGAAGGTGGTGCCCGAGCCGTCGGCACGGCGCACCGGTGCGATGGCCACGTCCGGCAGATTCAAGGAGGGGTTCAGCGCCTTGATCGCGGCATCGTCCCACTTGGTGATCTTGCCGAGGTAAATGTCGCCCAGCACCTGGCCGTTGAGCTTGAGCTCGCCCGGCTTGATGCCCTGGATGTTGACCACCGGAATGACGCCGCCGATCACCATCGGGAACTGCATGAGCCCCTTGGCCTGCAGTTCCTCGTCCTTCAGCGGCATGTCCGATGCGCCAAAGTCGACCGTTTTGGCTTCGATCTGCTTGAGCCCGGCGCCCGAACCAATCGACTGATAGTTGACCTTCACGCCTGTAGCCTTGTTGTAGTCCGAAGCCCACTTGGACAGGATCGGCGCGATGAAGCTCGAACCGGCGCCGGTCACATTCTGCGCACTGGCGGGTGAGGCATAGGCAAAGGCCGCCACGGCCAGGCTGATCATCGTCGTACTGAGCTTGAATTTCATCGTCATGGGAAAACCTTTTGGGTTGTTTACGGATGCGCAGACTTTAAGACGTTAATATGACAATGGCGTGACAAAACCGCAGTGTCACGCGTGACTTCCATTGCGATTTCAGCGGGCCAGAGAGACTCCAGCGGATACTATGCTGAGCACGCTCCATCACACCAGACCATGCAAAACGGAACCCGACTCGCGGCTGTGGACCTGGGCTCCAACAGCTTTCGCCTGGAAATCGGCCGCTTCGACGGCGGACAAATTCACCGGGTCCAATACCTGAAGGAAGCGGTCCGGCTGGGTGGCGGCATGGACGACGACCGCAACCTCACGCTGCTGGCCATGCAGCGCGGCTGGGACTGCCTGGCGCGCTTCGGCGAGCGGCTGGCGGGCTTCCAACGCGGCCAGGTGCGCGCGGTGGCCACGCAAACCTTGCGCGAAGCGCGCAACCGCGACCAGTTTCTGGCGCGCGCCCACGACATACTGGGGTTTCCGATCGACGTGATACCGGGGCGCGAGGAAGCCCGCCTGATCTACCAGGGCGTGGCGCACCTGCTGCCCCGATCGAGCGAGAGGCGCCTGGTGGTGGACATCGGCGGGCGCTCCACCGAGTTGATTCTGGGCCAGGCGTTCGATGCCCGCGTGATGGAGTCGTATCGCGTGGGTAGCGTCACATGGTCCATGAAATACTTCCCCACCGGTCAATTCACCGCCCATGCGTTCCAGACGGCCGAAATCGCCGCCAAGGCGGTGCTCGACGAAGCGCTCAACACGTACCACCGTGACACCTGGGAGGTGGCCTACGGATCGTCGGGCACCATCGGCGCCGTGGGCGACGTGCTGACCGGTGCCGGCTGGCCCGCCGGAAGCGTGACGCGCGAAGGTCTGGACTGGCTGCTGGAGCGCATGCTCAGGGCTCAGAACGCCGACCGCTTGCGCCTGGACGGCATCAAGGAAGACCGGCGCGCCGTCATCGGCGGTGGCGTCAGCGTTTTGCGCGCGGTGTTCGACCTGCTGGGCATCGACACCATGCAGGCGGCCCAGGGTGCATTGCGCCACGGCGTGCTGTACGAGCTCGTGGACCGCGAACAGGTTCAGACCGACGTCTGCGCCGCTACCGTCCAGCGCCTTGCCCGCAAGTTCAAGGTTGACGTTGCGCAGGCGCAGCGCGTCGGCAGGGTCGCACGCCACCTCTTCAACCTGCTGCACGCGGGGACGGCCCTGGCCAGTGCCGATCGCAGCCAGCACAAGCTGGATTGGGCCGCCCAGCTGCATGAAATTGGCTGTCACATCTCGCACAGCGACTATCACAAGCATGGCGCCTACATTCTGGACAACACGGACGCTTTGGGCTTCGCCCTGCCGGAGCTGCATGACCTCAGCCTGCTCGTGCTGGGGCACCGCGGCAAACTGCGCAAGCTGGCAATCAATTTCGAGGATGCCCCGTTCGTTCACCAGCTGCTGTGCCTGCGGCTTGCCGTCATCCTGTGCCATGCGCGGCGCGATCCGGACCTCAAGGACATGGAGTTCGAGATGGGCGCCGATCACCGGCCGGTGCTGACGTGTCACCCGGACTGGGAGCAAGCCTTTCCACAATCGGCCCACCTGTTACGTGAAGAGGTCGCGGCCTGGCAGAAAACACCATGGACGCTCCAGCTCGCAAATTGATGAGTTGCCATCCGCATTTAAACGATATAAACTGTATATATCGTTTACCCGACAAGGACTCCACCCATGCCCGCAGCGAAACAACCGGCCTCGCGCAAAAGCCCGGCCTCCGCAAAGCCCGCCAGCGCACCGGCCAAGCCGGCGGAGCCCTCCAGCAAGACGCCTCTTGTCAAAGCCAAGGCCGTCGCCATGCCAAAGCCCGACAAGCCTGCGAAGACCAAGAAACCCAAGCTGGTGCGCGACAGCTTTACCATTCCCAAGACAGAATACGGCATGTTCGACGAATTGAAGCAGCGCGCCGCCAGGCTGGCCCACCCCGTGAAGAAAAGTGAAGTGCTGCGCGCCGGCGTTAAAGCCCTCGCCGCGATGCCCGATGCGGTTTTTCTCGCCGCGCTGCAGGCGGTGCCGGCGATCAAGACCGGCCGGCCCGCGCAGTCCTGATCGCGAGCCCCTGTTACAGGGTTTCCGGAGACTGCACACCCACCACCACGGTCTGGCCTCCCTGCCCTTCATGGCCGCGATGGCGCAGCCACCAGACTGCCCCTTTCTTGATCGCGCACTCGCGATCTTCGAGCGCCAGCAACTGCGCCAGGGTCTGCCCCAGCGTAGGCTGGTGCCCGATCACCAGCACGGTCGACTTGTTGTCGGGCCACTGCACCAGCTCCAGCAATTGCGCTGGCGTGCTGCCCGGCCCCAGCTCGGGCCGCAGCTTGTACTTGCGCCCCAACGCCAGTGCCGTCTGCTCGGTGCGCCGCGCCGGACTCACGTATATGCGCGCGCCTTCGACCAGGTGCCGGTCCAGCCAGCCGGCCATGCGGGCGGCCTGCTTCTCACCGCGCTGCGTCAGCGACCGTTCCAGGTCATTGCAGCCCTCGGTCCACTGCTGTGCTTGCGCATGGCGCCACAAAATCAGATCCATGGTGTTTACTTGCCGGGCGCGGGGTGGCTATCCGCATAACGCGCCATCAACGCCGCCTGCGCGCCATGCCCGCGCGGCCCGCCCGCGGCGTCCACCCGCGTGTACTTGCCATCCGGCCCCAACTCCCAGGCGTCGCTGCCATCGCGCAGATAAGCGACCAGGCATTCGTCGATGATGTGCTGGCGCAGCAGCGGATCGGTCACGGGCCACGCCAGTTCGATACGCCGGAGCATGTTGCGGTTCATCCAGTCGGCGCTGCTGAGATACAGGTCTTCTTCTGCGGCCCGGCGAAAATAGAACACGCGCGAGTGCTCCAGAAACCGGCCTATCACGGAGCGCACCCGGATGTTGTCGGTCACGCCCGGCAGTTGCGCCGGCAACATGCAGGCGCCGCGCACGATCAGGTCGATCTTCACGCCGCGCTGCCCCGCCCGCACCAAGGCGAGCATCAAGGCTTCGTCGGTCAGGGTATTCATCTTGGCCACGATGCGGGTTTCCTCGCCCAGTGCAGCAGCCGCGCCGAGTGAATCAATTTTCTCGACCAGCTTGCTTTGCAGCTGAAATGGCGCAAACCATGCCCGGTGCAGCTTGGGCAGTTTGCTCTGGCTTGCCAGGTGCACGAACACGTTCTCGACATCCGCCGTCAGCAGCGGATCGGCCGTGAAATAACCCACGTCGGTGTACAGGCGCGCCGTGCGCGTGTTGTAGTTGCCTGTGGACAGGTGGGCGTAGCGCTTCAATTGCTTGCCCTCGCGGCGCGTGACCAGCATCATCTTGGCGTGCGTCTTGAGTCCCACGACGCCATACACCACCTGGGCGCCGATGGACTCCAGCATCTCGGCCCAGTTGATATTGGCCTCCTCGTCGAAGCGCGCCTTGAGTTCCACCACTGCCGTGACTTCCTTGCCTTGGTGCACGCCCTCGCGCAGCAACTCCATCATGGCCGAGTCGGCGCCGGTACGGTAGATGGTCTGGTTGATGGCCAGCACCTGCGGGTCATGCACCGCTTCGCGCAGGAAATCGAGCACCGCATCGAAGCTCTCGAACGGCTGATGAATCGAAACGTCTCCGTGTTTGAGCCGCTCGAAAAAAGACTGCCCACGCAC
>SCRR01000420.1 GCA_004322085.1 Burkholderiaceae bacterium | reverse complement strand
GGGCACCGGTCGCGGGCAACATCACAGCGACGCAACGAAATAGAATATAAGCGTCAAAAACATTGCGCGTCATAGATGATCAGTCTATGCTCCCCCCCATCTACAACGGGGAGTTCTGTCTATGGCTAAGGGAAACCTTGCCGCCGGTACCGCGGATTTCATGCTCTGGGCAGAGCGCGGCCAGGAGTTTCTGGCCAGCCTGCAGATGCGGGTCAATGAGCCATCGAAAGAGCGCCAGATGCGGGACTTCCGCATGAAAGAAGTATTGGCGCTGACTGGGCTCAAGCATCACGCCTGGCGTTCATGGATAGCCGCCAATATCCCCGGCCCAGCCGGGGAAGTTCGCCTCACGCTGGAACAGGTCCACCAGTTCATGTCGGATCACGATAGGCGCCCTTCCCGTCCGGAAGGTGCCGAACCGATTCGCCTCGGCGTCGCCACCCTGAAAGGAGGGGCGGCCAAGACGATCACCTGTCTCCATCTGGCCCACGCATTCGCGATTCAGGGCTATCGCGTGTTGCTCATCGATGGCGACCCCCAAGGCACGCTCACCAATCTGTGCGGTATCCGTTCCGAGACCGTCGCACCGGAGAACACGCTGGCCGCGGTTTTCGATCGCGTGGACTCCCCGGATCTGTTCGACGTACCCGCCTTGCACCCGCAGAAAACGCACATCGACGGGCTGGACTTCATTCCCGCCACCCTGCAGATGATCAACAGCGACTTCACCATCGGGGCGGCTTTCATGAATCCGCGCAATCGTACGGTTGCGCAGCGTTTCTACACGGTGCTGGATGACGAGTTGAAGCGCGTCGAAAAGGATTACGACATCATCCTGATGGACACCTCGCCTTCGTTTTCGTACGTCGGGCTCTCGCTTATGTGGGCAGCTCACGGGCTCGTCATTCCGATGCAACCGAGCCTCCCTGACTACCGTGCGACCCTCGACTTTGCCCAGATGTTCGGCGAGAACATGGGTTACATCGAACAGGCTGCACGCGTCACTCGGGAATGGAACCCGGTTGCCGTTGTGCACACCCGCGTCGATAACTCGCCGAAAGCCGAGCAGACCACGGAGCTGGTGCGTCGGTTTTCGGTCAACACCTTTTTCGAACACCGTCTCGATGTCCATATCCCGCACTCTCAAGCTGTGATCAGCTCAACGAGCCAATTTCGCTCGGTCTACGAGATGAAGGGCGGCGAAGTCCGGAAGGTACGCGACTCCTTCGACGCCCTGGCCAACCGTGTGTTGGCAGCCATCCACGACGTCTGGGGCAGCCAGGTCAATGCGGCGCCAGAGACGGTCGCCGCCCCTTGATGCGAGGAATCACGATGCCAGGTCCTAAACCGCCACGCCAAAATCGATTGGGAAATCTCGCTGCCAGCATCGTGAGCGAGGTAAACAGCGAGCGAGCGAGTCATCCGCCGACCGCCGTCAATCCTGACCAGTCGCGCACCGTCATGGGGAGGCTTCTCCACCAGCGCAACGAAAGCATCGAGTCGGAGAACCTCCGACTGGCTGAAGAGAATGCGCTGCTGCGCGCAGGTGAGACCGCGGTGCTGCTCGATCCCCAACGCATCCGGCTGAGCAAGTTCCAGGAGCGCGACCCCAAAGCCTTCTCCCTTGATGATGCGGTGTTCGCGGCCTTCGTCGACGAAATTCGCGAGACGGATGGCAACGTGGACCCCGGCGTTGTTCGTCCGATTACAGGCGATCCGGACCACGACTAGGAGCTGGCCGCAGGCCAGCGCCGCCACGCGGCGTGCATCGTCGCCCAGAAGCCATTCAAGGC
>SCRR01000058.1 GCA_004322085.1 Burkholderiaceae bacterium | reverse complement strand
AAAATGTACAGCGCCACGCGTTCATCGGGCACTTTGTAAAAGCGCGTGAGGACCAGCGCATAGGTGAAGAAGATGGCGTTGTAGAAGAACGCCTGCGAGATCATCAGCGCGAGCACGACGCCGCTGCGCGCCCGATACTGCTTGAGCAGCACGCGTGCCACCTGCCGCATTGGCGGCGCCCCCTGTCGCACGAAGCGAAGCTGCGTGGTCACGGGCGCCAGCGGGCCATGCTGCCCGGTGACCCGCTCCTCGATCGCTTCGATGACGTGCCTGGCCTCGTCGGCCCGTCCGTGCGCCACCAGCCAGCGCGGGCTTTCGGGCACGTCGCGACGTACCCAAAGGATGGCGATGGCCAGCAGCGCCCCGAGTGCGAAGCCGGCACGCCAGCCATGCACCGGCCCGAGCACGCGCGGATCGAGCAGCACCAGACTCAGGCCCGCACCGAGCGCCGCGCCGATCCAGAAGCTGCCGTTGATCGCCAGATTCACGCGGCCGCGCACCCGCGCCGGAATCAGTTCGTCGATGGCCGAGTTGATGGCTGCGTATTCGCCGCCGATGCCCAGGCCGGTCAGAAAACGGCAGGCCGCAAAGAAGTAAAAGTCGGGCGAAAGGGCGGTGGCCAATGTGGCAACCGCATACACCGCGAGCGTCGTCAGAAACAGTTTCTTGCGCCCGAGCCGATCCGCCATCCGGCCGAACAGCAACGCCCCGGCGACGGCGCCACCAACGTAAAGCGAACCGGCACCCCCGACCTGGGCCGGCGTCAGCGCCAGGGTGTCGGTCCTCTCCAGCACCGCGCCGATGGAGCCGACCAGCGTGACCTCGAGCCCGTCGAGGATCCAGGCCACGCCCAGCGCGATCACCACCCGCCAGTGCCAGCGCGACCAGGGAAGGCGGTCGAGGCGGGCGGGAATGTCGGTGTCGGTCACGACCATGTTGTGAACCAGGACGGGATCAATTCGGCGACCGGTTCTGGCACCAAATAGGCTTTAAAGCCTTATTCAGACTCCATAGTTCGCTATCGAATGCGGGGCGTTTGCGCTGCAGCTCAGCGCAAGCCACCGCCGTCTGGCGGCTTCGGCGCGCTGGATCAGCTCGATCTTGTAGCTGATTGCCTGTCTCGCCGTCATTTTTGAAATCCTTATAAATCAATAAGTTACGCAAACATGCGGGTTTGAAAAACGTCTCGAAAGCATCCTCAGCCGTCACAAAATGGCGGCTGAAACTCGATCAGATCATGCGATGATCCATCTTATCGACAAGATGGAGATTGAGCGATCTCCAGGTTCCGAACTAGTCGCTTCCTAGTGGCTGACAGCAGCGAGTGCAGGATGCAGTTGCCTCTGACATGATTGCAGAAGGTAGTTCGATACTTCCACCGGTTTCTCTACGTCGTCATCCGCCTCCAATGAAGAATGCTCCGCCCATCTTCCGGTGGGCAAGCTGCGATCTGTTACAAATAGGCTACTCCGCGGGGCAGACGTGACGGCATGACCAAGGAGGGGAACTCAGACACAGGAGATAGCGATGCCGATTGGAGATATGGTCAAGCCATTCAAGTTGGAGTTTTCCAATCGGGTGATTGAGCACCTCGGCATAAAGCTGTACCAGAACAAACCTACCAATGTCGTCGCTGAGTTTCTATCCAACTGCTGGGATGCAGATGCGAACACGGTCCACATCGAGCTGACGGCCCACGGCGAGGATGGTCGTCCCACCATCGTCATCACGGACGACGGTCGCGGAATGACCCGCGACGAGCTCACCGACGAATTTTTGGTCATTGGTCGGAATCGGCGTACGTCGCCCACCGAATTGACGCCAGGTGGCCGGCTACCGATGGGCCGAAAGGGCATTGGAAAGTTGGCCGGCTTCGGCATCGCAGGGACGGTGGACATCGTTTCGACGCCCAACAATGTGCAGCGAAGGGAGGAACCGAAGCCGGAACAGCGTTTCTACTGGCTCCGATTTTCGTTGAAGGAACTGATTGCGAAGTCAGGATCAGCGCTGGCCGGAAGCTATGAACCGGAGGTAATCGCTGACGGCGTCGATGAGGCCGCTTTCAAGGCGTTGGTGAAGCAAAGCGGTCATGAGAGCGCGTACAAGCACTTCATCGACAACGTCGATGCTGGCAAGGGCGGCGTGTGCGTGTTTCTTCGGAACACGACGTTGAAGAAGGCGATGAACGTGGAGACCTTGCTGCAGTCAATGGGGCGCCGCTTCACGGTGTCGATGTTGCGGCCCGACTTCGTGATCAACATCAACGGCAAGCGGATCACTCCCGACCAGGCACTGCCACCGTTGCACGACTTCGGGTTCGGCGACTGGAATAACCCCATCGAAGAAATTCTGACGATCAACGGGGTCGCGCGGCAGGTTCGCTACTGGATCAAGTTCGTCAGCTTACAGGGATCGGACTGGTCGATCGAGAACGCCGGCATTGGCGTCTATGCGCATGGGAAGATCGCGCAGGATCGACCGTTCTTTTTCGACGTCAAGGGTAAGGAGATCCTGAGCCGCTACCTGTACGGCGTGATCGAAGCCGATTGGCTGGACGAACTGCCCAACGATGTCGTCTCCACAGATCGGCGGTCGATCGATTGGGACACGGACGACACCATTGCGTTTCAGCAATGGGGCAACTCCAGGATCTCGCACTGGCTCGAAGAATTTCGCAAGTGGCGTGGCCAGCAGCCCAAGAAGGAGATCATTACCCGCATTCGGGCCGTTTCGCCAAAGTCCACCCTCACCGGAGCAGAGGAAGAGGCGCTCGCCGAACTCTTGAGCGAGGTCCTGCCAAACCTGGCTAATGACGAAGAGGCGAAGGACCGGGCGACGAAGAGTTTCACGGAAGCTTGGACGCATGCGCCGACCCGGCTCCTGACCAAGAGCTTGTGGGAGAAGGTCTTTTCATCGCTGGACTCGGACTCAGCGGTTTTCGCGACGCTGGTCGAGAACCTTCGGAAGAGCATGGTTCCCGAAGCCATGGGGCTCGCTGTCACGATGGCACAGCGTATCGCCGCGATCACGGTCATGCGACGCATGATCGAACAGGACAAGACTGAGACGCATCTGCAGAGATTGATTGAGACTTTCCCTTGGCTCTTGGGACCACGCTGGGAGCGTCTCACGGCCAATGAATCGATCAAGACGCTGGTGACGCAGAAGCACAAACCTGACGAGGCCCTTGGCGAATGGTCGATCGTGGGTGAAAAGGCCAAGTTGAAGCCGGACTTCGTGTTCTTAAGCGATCCTGGCGGCCTTGAAGAACTCATCGTCTTCGAGTTGAAGGGGCCAGAGGCAGGAAAGACCTTGCAGCCCGTCGAGTACGAGCAACTCGGTGAGTACCTGAGGATCATCCGCGCTGCCTACACGAGCCCCAAAATCACGGTGCGCGGCCTTCTAGTGGGTCACGACAGAGGCGGCTTCGAGGAGCACAACACTCGGATTACCGTCACTACCTGGTCGGAGGTGCTTGCGGAGGCCCGAAATCTTCACGTGGAGTACCTTCGCGCGCTTCTCCTGGCTTCCGATCCCACGGCCACGGACGCCCGGCTGAGGCAGATCGCCGACTTTGGCGGTAAGGAGACGATGCAGTTGCTTGCGCGGCTGGCGCCGGTGGGTGACTTCCCGAACGTCATCACCGATATGCTGGGCCTCTTGGACGAGCCCACCTCCGTATCGGCTATCGTGCCTGCCACGAGTTCACCCGGGGAGGTGCCAGCTTCGTAGCGGGACGCTGGCATTTTGATATAAAACATCGGAAAATACCAGAAACCTTCCTAGGTTTTGTATCATTGATGCCTGCCTCCCAGCCTCTCAGCCACCGCGACATCGTCATGGCGCACCTGCGCGCTAGGGGGATGGCGCGTTTGAGCGAATTGATCGCATCGGGCGCCACGGCGGCCACGGTGTCACGGCTTGAGCGTGACGGGTTGATCGTCCGGCTGGCGCGCGGTCTGTACCAATTGCCCGATGCGCCTCTCGACGTGAATCACTCTCTCGCAGAGGCAGCGAAGCTCGTTCCAAAAGGAGTCATCTGTCTCACGTCAGCCCTCGCGTTCCATGGCCTTACGGATCAGATTCCCGCCAAAATCTGGATGGCCATCGGCACGAAGGACTGGCACCCTAAGTTTACCTATCCACCAGTGCGCTTTGCGCGCTTTGACGATGTGCGTCTGCAAGAAGACGTGGAATGGCACCTCGTCGATGGCGTCGCCGTTCCCGTGTTCGGCATTGCTCGGACCGTCGCAGATCTGTTCCGCTACCGCCAGACCGTTGGCATCAACGTTGCTCTCGAAGGTCTGCGCGAAAGCCTGAGGCAGAAGAAGGTGACGCCTTCGGAAATCTCCAGTCAGGCGGCTAAGGCTAAGGTCTGGAAAGCCATGGAGCCGTACCTCGTGGCGCTGACGTCGCATGGCTGATACCAAGAAGTCGCGGGACGTCGGTGCCTCGGTGAGGGCGCGACTGCTCAATCTCGCCAAGCAGAAGGGCCAGGCGCTCGATCTTCTTTTGACGCGCTACGCCATCGAACGACTATTGCACAGGCTCAGCATCTCGCCGCATCGTGACCGCTTCGTATTGAAAGGGGCGATGCTAATGACGACGTGGTTCGAAGATCCACACCGCCCGACACGCGACGTGGATCTGCTGGGCTACGGCGACCCGGCACCCGAACCGATGCTCGCGACCTTCCGCGAGATATGCGCCATCGTGCTGAACGACGGTATCGAATTCGACGTTGAGGGTTTGCGCGTCGAGTTGATCAGGGAAGAGCTGGACTACGGCGGCTTGCGGCTTCGCACCACTGCGCGGCTTTCCGGTGCTCGCATCACGGTAGTGATCGACATCGGCTTTGGGGATGCCATCGAGCCAGGACTCGAAGAAGTGGAGTTGCCGGTTCTTCTCGACTTGCCCCAGCCGAAGCTTCGTGCATACGCACGCGAAACCGTAATCGCGGAGAAGTTCCAAGCGATGGTTGCTTTGGGACTTGCGAACAGCCGAATGAAGGACTTCTACGACGTGTGGGTGCTCAGCCGGACGTACGATTTCAACGATGATCGCCTGGCGCGCGCCGTTGCTGCCACTTTCGAGCGCCGCGGCACGGCGCTGCCCACCGAGGCGCCCGAAGCACTGAGCGCAACGTTTGCGAACGACGCTGCCAAGCAGCGGCAATGGCAAGCCTTCGTGCGTGACTTGGGAATGGAAGTCTTGGGCCTTGGCGGCGTCGTGTCGGCCCTCGCCGAATTTCTGCTACCTCACGCGCGTCGCGCCAGCGAACTGTCCGCAGGCAATCTCTCGAAGGGCGGTCCGACGTGACTGGGGTCGATTCGTTGAAGGCGAGTTGCCAGGGTGATCAAGCTCTGGCCGAGGCGGTCGTTCACGCGGTGCAAACCTTGCTCGAGCGCGACGCTTACTTGCTGTGGTCGGACGTGAACGAGCGAACCGTCACGCATCGGTTGGCGATCTACGTCGAACAAGCGTTTCCCGGTTGGGACGTTGATTGCGAATACAACCGCGACGGCCACGATCCGAAGGAGATTGCCTTTGGCTCCGGTGATGACGGAGAACACGGCAGTCGCGTGTTTCCCGACGTGATCGTCCACAAGAGAGGAACGACCGACAACCACATCGTCTTCGAGCTCAAGAAGTCGAACAACCCCGAGTCGGACGATCGTGACTTCGAAAAGCTGCGTGGCTACTGCCAGCAGCTCGGCTATCGACATGGCGTCTTTGTGCGCCTGGGCGTTCGCGTGCAGGAGCCTGCGGTAGCTCGCGCCGAGTTCGTCTATGCGTGAACCTTCGATGCCTGACAACCCCGGCGCGTCGGTGCCGGCGTACGCGAAGGTGACTCCGGAGACCCGGCGACGCATGCTGGCAGTGAAAGGGCGTGACACGGTGCCGGAGATGCGCGTTCGACGCATCCTGCATACCATGGGCTATCGATTCCGGCTGCATCGGAAAGATTTGCCCGGTACGCCCGATGTCGTATTGCCGCGCCATCGCAAGATCGTGCTCGTCCACGGCTGCTTCTGGCATGGCCACGAAGACTGCAAACGTGCGACGCGCCCCGTCAACAACGCCAGTACCTGGGCGGCGAAGATCGAAGGCAATCGCCGACGAGATCAGTGGAACCTGGACGCACTCGGCGCGTTGGGCTGGGAGGTTCTCGTCGTTTGGGAATGCGAAGTCCGGGACGTGCCTCGCCTGGAAGCACGGCTACGGGCGTTCCTCGAACCGCGGTGATCGAACCTCAGTCCCGCGCGGGCGCCGACGTACTGCCAACGCGCTTACTCGGCGGCGCGGCACGGGCGGCTGGCTTCGCATAGTCAAAGTAGTCGCGAGGGTCCTTGCGGCCGTCCTTCTTGGATGCCGTGGCGAGCTTCGTCCATCCCTTGGCGATCCGCTCGTCACTTGAAGCCATGGGTGCGCGGGCCCACTCGCGCTTCAAGATGCCGTGTAACACCTCCCCATGCAGCTTGGTGAACGCTGGCGGAACGGCCTCGCCGATCATTTCGCGTACGTTGGTATGGCCAAGTTTCTTGACAGCGTCGCCCCACTTGAAATCGCTCGGGAAGGTTTGAAGGAGGGAGCACTCCAACGGGCTGAGCAAACGGTTCTGCGTCGGATGGATCGTGTAGTCGCTGCCAATGTGTCCGCTGGCGGTGGTGACTGTGGCGGCAGGGCGGTCGGCATACATCCTGCGATAGCTGCTCTTGAACCCCTTGATCAGTCGATAGCTGCCATCGTCCTCCCGCACGATGGGACGAAGAAGCGGCTCCGAGCACTTCGGACAAGTGACCGTGTCGGGCAACACCTTAACCGGTCCGCAGTGATGGCAGACGTCATTGTCCCATGCGCTGCGACCCGTGCCGGCCGGAATTGCCGCCACCATGGCGTAAGTGCGTTCGTCCCACACGGGCACGGAGTGGAAGCCGGCGTACTCATCCGCTCGGGCAGTTTCGGGCGAAGCCGCGTCCAGATCGGGGAGCGCGAATTCCGCCAGCGCGTCCGCTAGTGACACCGGTGTTGCATTGCCAACGTCGGGTGCATGCGTAGCTCGCGGAAACGGCGTCCTACCAATGTGCAGCAGCTCTTTGAGTCCCGGAAGGTCCCTGCGCACGAAAGTCAGGAACGCGCGGTTGCGCGACTGCGGCACGCCGAAGTCGCAGAGGTCCGCGACCAACGGAAACGCAACATAGTGGTCAGCCAGCGAGGTGATGAGGTAGTTCGCGGCGGAGACCGGTTTCTTGTCTTTGGGGTGATGCACCTTGCGAGTGAAGAACGCCGGGACGTTCTCGACAACGATGAGGGAAGGCATCAGCTTCAACGCGACGTTGGCGATCACCGTAACCAGCAGGTTTCGCTCATCCTTTGAACCTGCCTCGGCGTCATCGTGGCTACCCTTACCCGATCTCGCAGAACTCATTCCTTGGCACGGTGGGCAAGCGCAGAGCAGGGCCGGGCGCGCCTGTCCTGCGCGCGCACGGTATTTTTTGATCACGGTCTGCCACGTCTTGCGCAAGTCACCGGGGACGCCTTCGGCTCCAGGGTGATTGAGCAGACAAACGTCGAGGCGACGCGGGTCAAGTTCCGCCATCACGTCGAAGCGGAAGCCGGCTGCGCGGTAGCCTACGTCGCCGGCGCCGCAGTTGGAAAACAGGCTGACCGCGCGCAGCTTGCTCATGTCTTCTTCCCCTGGCGCTTTTCGACGCCGAGATCATGCACGTCCAGGAACTGCTCGTGGACCTTCTTTGCCCCGCTCAAGAAATCAAGCCAGGACATGCGTCTAACGCGCCCATCTTTGACCAAGCCGGCGTATGCGCGTTGATTTGGACTCTTCTTCAGCTTCTCTCCATCCGCCACGACGTCAATACGCCACTCCCTGTAAAACTCTGCCACGGTCTTTTCGTTCTCTTTGAAGAATCGTTCAAACGCATCGACGTAGTTGATGAGCCGATCAAAGTCAGTGTCGTCAAAGGCATGACCTGCCTTCTTGATTTCGATGATGTGCAACAGGCCGTCGATGCTAACCAAGGTAAAGTCCGGGCGTTTCCCTTCGTGGTCAATCGCAAGGACGACATCGGTCCCATGGGTGCGTTTCCAGAACTTCTCGAACGCGTGCTTGAAGTTCTTCAAACTCTGATTCTTCGTGATCACGGTCCAAGATGGCTCGATAAGCCAGGGCGCCTGCGCAATCAGTGCTTGAAACTGGCTCTCGTCCATCGACACGTCGATGATTTGCTCGAGGTCCTTGATCACCCGGACGCGTTGGGCCGCGATCTGTGCGTACGAGGCCAGTTCCGCGATCTGCGCCTTGCTGAAGATGTCCAGCATCTGGTCGATCGAGGCCTCGCCTTTGGTCACCTGATTGGTGAATTCGTGGAAAGCCTCCATCAGTGCTTGGTGCGGTGCAACCGACAAGATGATCTGAGAAAGGTCTTCGACGTAAACGTCGTCGCTCAGCTCGTCCTCGGCGGCAAAGCCGCCAAACTTCTTGGCCAAGTCGATGGCGACGCGAGCCACTTGCTTATCGCCGAACCGCTGGCGCGCTCTGTCCTCGATGCCAGATTTGCGCAGAAACTCGTCGCGCACGCGCACGCGGCGTGGCTCACGCGAGATGCGGGCGATCTCCTTAATGAGCTCAGCTCCCCAGCGTCGCAGCAACTCGCCATAGTCTGACGACCAGAGGATGTCCTGGCGGTCGGTTCGTACGAGGTCGTCACCGTTGTCGAGATCCAACCACTCCGCCTCAACCTGGCCCACCAAGTATGAACGCATCGCGAACTCGCCGGTGAACCCGGCGGGCTGGTTGAAGTCCCGCGTCACGCCCGCGATCTTGCCGCGGGCGTAGATGCGTACGCCCATCATCTCTTCGTTCTTGTACGCCTCCTTGGCCATACCGAGCCAGCCCGACACGGGAAGCGTGGAGCCGTTGTCAGCGATGACGGGGCGGCTGGCCAAGTCGATCTTCGAACCGGGGAGCAATGGTATGTCTAGCGGATTGACCTTTATCGGCTTTGCCCCGTTGGTGGCCGTGTCGACGATCATGATCTTGAAGTCCGGCTTGGCGAACGTAAACCGGACTGCCAACTGGCGCAAGAATGTCTCCTGATCAGGAACGCGCTTGGCTAGGAACGACGTCAACCTGATGCGCGTTCCCGACTTCTTGCTCCAGCCACGATCTTCGCTGCCGACTTCGAGCGGCACGGCCTCGTCGTCGTCGGTAACGATCTTGTCGAAGTCCATGAAGAAGTGCGTGATGGCGTAGCCGTCTTTCGTTTTGGGACCGCCGGCGGACCACACCTCGATGCAGCGGCAAATCCCAAAGGGCGCCAGCTTTCCGATGCCTTTGCGACCCATGACGGGCCGCTTCTTCTTCCGTGACTTACTACCGTCCTCGCCCTTGCGCGTTCTGCGGTCGGTACCTACCCGCAGATAGAAGCCGATGGCCTCCTCGGGCGTCATACCGTGGCCATCGTCCTCAACCTCGATGACGTAGCCGAGATCCTTCAGCTTGCCGCCGGCCTGTGAAGCCAGTTGCAGGTTGAGTGGAAGTCGCACCGTGACGGTTTCGGCGTCAGCGTCGTAGCCGTTGGCGATGAGCTCAGCCACTACCGCACTGGCCTTGTCGTACAGCTTGACGCCGAGTTTGTCGACCGTCAGACGCGAAATGCGGAGCTGGTACGGAGAGTTCTTGGCCGCTGCCTTCTTCGCAGCAGGAGCAGACCTACTTGGCTTACTGCCGACGGCCGTTACTGCTCGGCGAGAAGGTATGGCCATAGGCATTCTCCGGTTCTGAGGCGGCTCAGGCGTGCTGCAATCTTGTTCGGCTGCCCATCCGCACATACTGGGCACACGGTATTATCGTATCATCTTCGCTTGGAGGCGACTATGTCCAGCAAGGTGAGCAAGGGCCGCCGACAGACCTCGACAGGCCAGACTAGCCCGGTGGTCCGGCGCGCTTTTTCGATGCAGGAAGCCGACGCACAGCTCATTGAAGCACTGCGCGTTCGTTGCGCAACACAGGGCATGTTGATGAACCAGAGTGAGGTGGTTCGTGTGGGGTTGCGTGTGCTTGCCGAGATGAGCGATGAAGAGTTGAGGAACAGGGCTGCGAAATTGGAGCGCCTGACCGTTCTCCGGCCGAAACATCCCAAATGAGTGATCGATGGCTCCAGATCGATGATGCGCTCCGATGCGCTTGAGAGCGGATGGGACTAGGTGCTGAAGCGTACCTGTGCAGGGCTGAGACGAGCCCCGTGCGAGCCTCGTCAAAGTACGCAGCCATATGCTGAGCTATGCCCCAGTTGCCCTTTGGGTGTCCGCAACTATGCAGCACGCAAGCCGCGTGGGAAACCTGTCGCGGCGCAGAAGGGCGTAGGTACAGGGCATTTCAACGTGCTGAGGGAGACTAG
Source organism: Burkholderiaceae bacterium (assembly GCA_004322085.1). Lineage (GTDB taxonomy): Bacteria > Pseudomonadota > Gammaproteobacteria > Burkholderiales > Burkholderiaceae_C > Rhodoferax_A. The sequence goes on along the minus strand of SCRR01000058.1, from coordinate 30,621 downwards.
GCGAGCGCCGTGACAAACAAGACAAGCCCGCGTAAGCGGGCTTCTGTTGCCTATCGGCTACGCGCTGCGCAGCGGATCGGTGCTTTTGGCGGCTGAATGGCGGCTGTGTTCGTAAGCTATTGATTTTTCTTGTATTAATTCAATCTTGTAGCCGTCCGGGTCGGTGACAAAGGCAATCACCGTGCTGCCGCCCTTCACCGGGCCTGCTTCGCGCGTGACGTTGCCGCCGGATGCCTTGATCTTCTCGCAAGCCGCATACGCGTCGGGCACGCCGAGCGCGATGTGGCCGTAGGCGCTGCCCATGTCGTAGCGATCGACACCGTGGTTGTAGGTCAGCTCGATCTCGGCGTGCTCGGGGTTGTTGCCGTAGCCCACGAAGGCGAGCGAATACTTGTACTCGGGGTTCTCGGAGGTGCGCAGCAATTTCATGCCGAGTACCTGGGTGTAGAAATCAATCGAGCGTTGCAGGTCGCCGACGCGCAGCATGGTGTGAAGGAGTCTCATCGCCGGATTATCGCGCCGATGCGCGTGTGGGAAAACACTATAGTCAAGGGACTATCCGCCCACCCAAGGAGTTCCAGCATGACCACAACCACCCACCGCATCACAGCCGCAGTGATCGTGCTCGCCGCATTCCTGCCTTTGTCGAGCGCATACGCGCAGTTCGGGAATCTGCTCAAGCAGGAGCAAAACAAGGACATGGCCGGCGGACTCGCGAACCTGGGGAACATGGGAGGTCCATTGGCGGGACAGTCGATGACCTCCGGTAGCGTCGGCAACGTGGCCGGCCTGCTGCAGTTCTGTATCAAGAACAACTATCTCAGCGGCAACAGCGCGGCCTCGGTGAAGGATTCGCTGATGGGCAAGCTGTCGGGGGGATCTGCAGCACCCTCGTCGGACAGCGGCTACAAGAGTGGCGCCAAGGGGATTTTGAGCGGCAGCAATGGCAGTCAGCTCGACCTGAGTGGCGGTGGCCTGAAGGAGAAAGTCACGAAGCAGGTTTGCGACAAGGTGCTGGCCCAGGGCAAATCCATGCTGTGAGCGGGCAGGGGGAGGCGAGCAGCCGCCACGCTTCGTCAGCGCTAACCCCGAGTCGGCAGCTCGAACACCAGGCAAGTCGTGGTGGCGTGGGCATAGAGTTTGCCGTCCGGCCCGACGATGCGGCCTTCGGCGGTGGCCAGTTGGCGTCCGCAGTGGACCACCGTGCCGATCGCGCGCAGCGGCCCTGAGGTATTGAAGGCGGCGCGTACGATGTTGATGCTGAGCTCTGCCGTCGTGTAGCCGCGTCCCACTGGCATCATGGTGTGCACGGCGCAGCCCACGGCGGAGTCGAGCAGCGTGGCATACCAGCCGCCATGTACGCTGCCCAGCGGGTTGTAGTGCTTGAGCTGAGGCGTGCCTTGAAACACGGCCGTGCCGGGGCCAACCTGCACCAGCGTGAAATCCAGCGTTTCGGCAATGTGCGCATAGGGCAGCTCGCCGGTCAGCATCGCCTGCATGAGCTCCAGGCCGGTTTTCCCGGCGGTCATCGCGGGGCTGGCGAGGCCAGGCTTGCCGCCGCGGGCCCGTATGCGGGCCTGTATCTCATCGCGCTCGTGGTTCCACTGGCGCAGGGTCTGCTGTGCGCCCGATTCAGAGGTGACGTTGGGGGTCGCGGTATCCATGCGGCATCCTTTTAAGTTGCATATACAAAATTTGCAACTACAAGTATAATGCGAAAACCAACACGCGACTTACCCACCATGAACGCTGTCATCGATCCCCCCTTGCAGGCCGCTCTCAGGACGCTGGGCTGCACTCATCTGCGCCTGCGCCAGCTGGTGCGGCATGTGACGCATCACTACGACCTGGAGATGGCGAAAGCCGGCCTCAAGACCACCCAGTATTCGCTGTTGTCGCATGTCCTCAAGCTGGGACCGGTGCGCCCTACCGAGCTGGCCTGGGCCATGCAATTTGGCGCTTCCACACTGACACGCAACCTCAAGCCGCTGATCGATGCCGGCTGGGTCGAGCTGTCCGCGGGCCCCGATGCGCGCAGCCGCAGCGTCACCATCACCGAGGCCGGGCGTACCAAGCGCAGCGAGGCCCAACGCCACTGGAAGGCGGCGCAGCAAAGCCTGAACCGGCTGCTCGGCGCCGAGCGCGTGCTGGCGCTGCACAGCCTGATTGATGAGTCGATCGGGCTGCTGGCCGGCGTCGATGCCGGCGAGTCCGACCAGTAATCGCCAGCCGCGCCACACCGGCGGTTTGCCCCCGATAGTCTTCACCAGGACAACCATGTTTGCCCAACAAGTCTCCCACTGGCTGCAGCGTCGCGGTATTCATTACAGCTGGGTGGTGGCCGCGGTCACCTTTCTGACCATGTTCATCATGGCGGCCGCGCTGGGCCTGCCGGGCGTGCTATTGCAGCCGCTGAGCCGCGAATTTGGCTGGAGCAACGAGCAGATATCTTCCGCGCTGGCGCTGCGCTTCGCGCTGTACGGCCTGATGGGACCGTTCGCCGCCGTGCTGATGGAGCGCTGGGGCTTGCGTGCCGTGATGTGCGCCGGGCTGGCCCTGGTCGGTGGCGGAATGGCGCTGGCCACGCAGGCGACCCAGCTCTGGCAGCTGTTCGTGCTGTGGGGACTGATGCTGGGCGTGGGCACCGGCATGACGGCCCTGGTGCTGGGCGCGGTCGTGGCCAGCCGCTGGTTCACCTCTCGCCGCGGTTTGGTGATCGGCATGCTGACGGCCAGTTCGGCGACGGGGCAGCTGGCTTTCCTGCCGGTGGCTGCGTGGATCATCGAACACGCGGGCTGGCGCTATTCCGTGATTCCGATTTTCATCGGCTGCGCGTTGGTGGCTGTGCTGGCACTGTGCCTGGTGCGCGACCAGCCTGCTGAGGTCGGGCTGGGTCCGCTGGGGGAGGATTTTGTGCCCGGTAATGCGCCAGCGGTCGCGTCCGGCATGACCTTCCGTACCTCTTTCGTGGCGTTGCGCGAAGCTTCGGGCAACCGCACGTTCTGGATTCTCTTCGGTACCTTTTTTATCTGCGGCCTGAGTACCAATGGCCTGATACAGACGCACTTCGTCTCGCTGTGCCACGACTACGGGTTGTCCGCGGTTCCTGCGGCGTCGGTGCTGGCCATGATGGGCGCCTTCGATTTTTTCGGCACGATCCTCTCGGGCTGGCTGTCGGACCGCTACGACAACCGCAAGCTGCTGTTCTGGTACTACGGGCTGCGCGGCCTGTCGCTGATCTGGTTGCCGCACTCCACCTTCACGTTCTACGGGCTGTCGATCTTTGCCCTGTTCTATGGTCTGGACTGGGTCGCCACGGTGCCGCCCACCGTGAAGTTGACCGGCGCGACGTTTCCCAAGGAGCGTGTGGGTCTCGTGTTCGGCTGGATATTTGCGGCGCACCAGATCGGCGCCGCCACCGCCGCCTATGGCGCAGGGATGACCCGCACGCTGCTGCTGACCTACACCCCGGCGCTGTATGCCGCGGGGGGGGCCTGCCTGCTGGCCGCCGTCATCGCCATGGCGATTCGCAAACCACAGCGTGTCGCCAAGCCGGCGCTCGCTGGTTGAACAGGAGAGATTTCATGAACGGAAAAACCACGGGCGCCAGCCCGGGCGTCTCATGAGTGCGCTCGATGGCCGCACGCGCCTGCTGCTGGAGGCACCGATCGGTCCGACGCTGCTGCGCCTGGCCGCACCCAATGTGCTGGTGATGATCGCGCAGGCCAGTGTCGGTCTGATCGAGACCTATTTTGTCGGCAAGCTCGGCACCGATGCGCTGGCAGGCATGGCGCTGGTATTCCCGATCGTGATGTTGATGCAGATGATGTCGGCCGGCGCGATGGGCGGGGGCATCGCCTCGTCGATTGCACGTGCGCTGGGGGCAACGCGGCGCAGCGATGCCGATGCACTGGTGTTGCATGCCATGCTGATTGCACTGGGCTTCGGCCTGTCGTTCTCGTTGGTGCTGCTGCTCGGCGGGCGCTGGCTGTTCTCTGAAATGGGCGGCAGCGGTGCGTCGCTGGTCGCGGCAACGACCTATGCGGACTGGGTGTTTTCCGGCGCGGTACTGGTATGGCTGTTCAATTCGCTGGCCGCCGTGATCCGTGGCACCGGCAACATGGCGGTGCCAGCCAATGTCACGGTCGCTGGCGTGATCGTTTTGGTGCCCTTGTCGCCGCTGCTGATTTTCGGCTGGGGTCCCGTGCCGGCGCTCGGCATTGCGGGCGGCGCCGCCGCGCTGCTGCTGTACTACCTTGTCGGCACCCTCACGCTTGCTGCCTACCTCTGGTCGGATCGCAGCCTGCTCAAGCCGTCTTTCCGGAACGTCAGACTGCGCTGGCCGCTGTTCCGCGACATCCTGCGCGTCGGCCTGATCGGCTCCATCGGCACCGTGGCGACCAACCTGTCGATCGGTATCGCGACCTCGCTCGCAGGCAGTTTCGGGCCCGCCGCCATCGCAGGCTATGGAACGGCGGCGCGGCTGGAGTACCTGCTGGTGCCGCTGATGTTCGGCCTGGGTGCGCCGCTGGTGGCCATGGTCGGCACCTGCATGGGTGCGGGCCTGCACGCGCGCGCCCTGCGCGCAAGCTGGATCGGCGCCGCCATGGCCTTCGTGCTGGCGGAGGCGATCGGGCTTGCCGCCGCGGTCTTTCCGCACGCCTGGCTGTCATTGTTCGGCAGCAATCCGGCTATGCTGGAAACCGGTACGCTGTACCTGCGCACGGTCGGTCCGCTCTATGGGTTTTTCGGCATCGGGCTGGTGCTGTACTTCGCGTCCCAGGGGGCCGGTCGCCTGCTCTGGCCGGTGGCCGGCAGTATCGCGCGCCTCGCGGTGGCCGCCCTGGGCGGCGTGCTCGCGATCCGCCTGGGCGGCGGGCTGTTGCATGTGTTTATCGCACAAGGCGCCGCGCTGGTTGTGTATGGTGGCGTCATCGCATCCACCATTGCCGGCGGTGCGTGGTTTGGCCGCATCGGCTGGCCGTGCCGCACGGACGCTCTGCTTCGCCGTCTCAAGCTCGACGTGGCGTGCGGCGCTGCTTGAAGCCGGCCCGCCCCGGCGAGCCCTTGCTTGACGCGGAATATCCGTGGTGCAGGGCGGTTAGCCCGACGGGCTGTCCCCGGGCTGCGTGCCCTCGTCGATCCATCGCAAGTAGTCCATGAAACCGGCGGTCACGGGAATCTGCACAATCTCGGGCACGTCATAGGTGTGGTGCGCGCGAATGAATTGCGCCAGCGCCTCGAACTGCGCCTTGCGCGTCTTGATCATCAGGCGGCATTCCGGCTCGCTACATACTTGGCCACCCCAGCGGTAGACGCTTTGGATCCGGTCGATCTGCACGCAGGCACCCAGGCGAGCTTGGACAATCTGGCGCGCCAGCGCCAGCGCCTGCTGTTCGTCGGCAACGGTGGTGAGAACGAGGCAGCAGGGCGTCTCAGGCGCCTCAAGCGCATCGCCCTGTGCTGCGGTGCCGTTCGCGCGCGCCATGCCGGCCTCTCCTCGCATTTGGCTGGCGCTACACCGGAACGGTGTAGTTCAGCGTCATGCGCCCGCCATCGACGGTGACGATCTCGCCGGTAACGTAGCTGGCCGCGTCGCTGGCCAGCCAGGCCACCACGTCGGCAATCTCGGACGGTTCACCGAGTCGCTTCATCGGTGTGCGGCTCATGATGCGCGCCTTGGCCTCTTCGCTGGTCAGCACCGCCTTGGCGGCGAGCTCGGTCGCGATGGTGCCGGGCGCCACGGCATTGACGCGAATGCCCTGGTCGGCCAGCGCGAGCGCCATCACGCGCGTGAGCTGGTTGATGCCGCCCTTGCTGACGTTGTAGCTCGCGATGGTGGGGATGGTCAGCACGCCGTTGACGGAGCTCATGTTGACGATGGCGCCCCGGTGCACATGGGCCATCGCGCGCGCCACGGCCTGCCCCATCAGGAACGCGCCCTTAAGGTTGACGCGCAGCACGGCATCGAAATCGGCCTCGGTCACATCCAGAAAATCCGCGGCCTTGAAGATGCCCGCGTTGTTCACCAGCACATCGATGCGGCCATGCACGGTCATGACCCGGGCGACCAGCGCATCCACCTGGGCCTTGTCGCCAACGTCGCAATGCGCGTGCAGGGCCCCGAGTTCCTGCGCCAGCTTCTGGCCGCGCGCATCGTCCACGTCGGCGATCACGACGGGGGCGCCTTCGCGGGCGAAGCGGCGAACGCAGGCTTCGCCGATGCCTTGCGCGCCGCCAGTGACGATGCACACCCGGCCGCCCAATCCAAACGAAACTTGAGAAGAAATAGCGTTCATGCCCTGATGGTACCCCCGTAAGTAGCTATGAAGTCCATAGCGTTCTCGTGGATGGCCAGAGCGCCCATGCCGGGCTTGTAAAGCGCAGAACCAATGCCGAAGCCGCTGGCCCCGGCGCTTAGGTAAGCGGCCATGTTGTGGGGCGTGATGCCGCCGACCGGCAGCAGCACGGTGTCCGCATCCAGCACAGCGCGCAGGGCTTTCACCGCGGCTGGTGGAATCAGCTCCGACGGAAACAGCTTGAGACCGGTGGCGCCGGCGTCCAGCGCGGCAAACGCCTCGGTCAGGGTCATCACGCCCGGCAGACAGACCAGACCCAAATGCACTGCCTCGCGAACCACCTCCGGGTTGAAATTGGGTGCCACCACGAGCTGACCGCCGGCCGCGTGAACATCACGTACATCGCCGGGGTTGAGTACCGTGCCCGCGCCGACCAGGGCGTTTGGAAACGCGTCGACCATGGCTTCGATGCTCTTCAGAGGTTGCGGGGAGTTGAGTGGCACCTCAATCAGCGTCCAGCCCACGCCGGCGAGCGCTGCGCCGATCGACAGGGCGTCGTTCGCCGGCAGGCCGCGCAAAATGGCAACGAGGGGCAGGGTGTGCAGCGAGTGCGCCCATTTTTCGTGTGCGTTCATGACATTTCAGAGAGAGATGGAGACAAGGACTCGGCGATGGCCCACAGGCCGCACCAGGCAGCCTCCTGGCCCACGCACTGGACCGACACGTGGCGCTGCGCCAGGGCGAGTTCGTAGCGTTCGGTTAGCGTGTTGGAACCGATCACGACCACCGTTTCGCCCGCCTGCAGCGGCTGAGCCCGCAACTCTTCACCGATCACCAGGCCCGACAGGTAGCTCGGCAGCGCTGGCGCGGGCAAGCGTTCAAACAATGACAATGTCCGCGCGCTGAAAGTTGTTTGCAGTAGGCTGTTGCCGCGCAGCGCGAGTGCAACGCCCTGGTTGAACGCGTCCAAATCGAGCTCACCGTCATCGGTGGGCAGGGTGCGCGCAAGGATGGAATGCTGGCGCAACAGCGCATAGAACTCGCCCGTCATGAGGGTGGCGAAGTGCTCGATACGGCGTGAGCGCACGCGCACCCATTTGCTGTGCGTGCCGGGCAGTACCAACAGCGCGTCCCGCAGGCCCAGCAACTGCAGGGCGCCGAGCACCTGGGTTTCCTCGCCGCGCATGACATCCGGGATGCCGCCGTGCTCGCAGTGCAGTCCCGGCACGATGGCGATACGGCCCGGCGTGATCCAGGCCAGCGCGTGGGCGATTTCGTCAAACCCCGCGGGGCAGGCGCAGTAGGGGGCCTCGATCCAGCCCTGGCGGCTGCCGGCCATACCGGATATCAAGCAAAAAGTGCCTGTAGCCCTTACCCATTGGTCGAAGTGAGCCTCAAAAACTGTAGCGAACTCACCTGGCGATACAGTCAGGACGCCGCGTGCAATAGACCGTTCTTCCAATACCTTACCGGTGTCATCGAGCAGCGCGCCGCGCAACGACGACGTGCCCCAATCGATGGCCAGGACGTGGTTCATGACCGCGTGTTCACCGGTGCACCCTTATTCCTTGACCGCACCCGTCATGCCCGAAACATAGTATTCGACGAAGAAGGAATAGACAATGGCCACCGGCAGGGAACCAAGCAGGGCGCCCGCCATCAGCGGACCCCATTGGTAGACGTCGCCCTGCACCAGCTCGGTCACGACACCAACCGCCAGTGTCTTGTTCTCCGACGACGAAATAAAGGTCAGCGCGTAGATGAACTCGTTCCATGACAGCGTGAAGGCAAAGATGCCGGCCGAGATAATGCCCGGCACGGCAAGCGGCAGCACGATCTTGACCAAAATCTGCAAGCGAGTGGCGCCGTCGATCAGGGCGCACTCCTCGAGTTCGAACGGAATCGAGCGGAAGTAGCCCATCAGCAGCCAGGTGCAAAACGGAATCAGGAACGTGGGGTACGTCAGAATCAGCGCCCAGCGCGTATCGGACAAACCGAGTTTGAACACCACGTTGGCCAGCGGAATAAACAGAATGGTCGGTGGCACCAGGTAAGACAGGAAGATCCCCAGCCCGAAGTACCTGGAGCCGCGAAAGCGCAGCCGTTCGATGGCGTAGGCGGCGAGCACCGCCGCCGCTAGAGAAAAAGCGGTCGCCAAGACCGATATCAGCACCGTGTTCCACATCCACTCGGGGAACGAGGTCTCGAACAGCAGCTTGTGGAAGTGCGTCAGGGTTGCCCCGACCACCCAGAACGGGTTCCCCGCGGGCGAGAGTAGCTGAGCGTTGGGCTTCACCGACGTGATGGCCATCCAGTAGAACGGGAATAGCAGCACGACCACAAACACGATCAGTGGCAAATACACGATGACCGCGCGGCGCGGTATGGATTCCAGAAAGCTCATGCCGGCCGAGTCGGTTTGCGTGGCGGCTTTCATTTGTCGGTCCCTCCCTGTTGCCAGGCGCGGCGCTGCAAGCCGAAGAAGCTGAACATGATGCAAGCGAGCAGGAACGGCACCATCGAGATTGCGATCGCCGCGCCTTCACCGAGCGCGCCGCCATTGATCGCGCGCTGGTATGCGAGCGTTGCCATCAGGTGCGTCGCATTCAGCGGTCCGCCGCGGGTGATCACGTAGATCAACTGGAAGTCGGTGAAGGTGAACAGCACCGAGAACGTCATCACCACCGCGATGATCGGCGTCAACAACGGCAGCGTGACGTGACGGAATTGCTGCCATGGCGTGGCACCGTCGATGGCCGACGCCTCGTAGTACGACGGTGAAATCGTTTGCAGACCCGCCAGCAGCGTGATCGCGACGAAGGGCACGCCGCGCCAGACGTTGGCGGCAATGACGGAAAAGCGCGCGTTCCACGGCGAGCCGAGGAAGTCGATATAGTGGGTGATCAGCCCCATCTTGACCAGCGCCCAGCTGATGATGGAGAACTGCGCGTCGTAGATCCACCAGAAGGCGATCGCCGAAAGCGCGGTTGGCACGATGTAGGGCAGCAGGATGACGGCGCGGAAAAAGGTCTTGAAGCGGATGTTGCGGTTGAGCAGGATCGCGAGCCACAGCCCCAGCCCGAACTTCAGCACCGAGGCTACCGTCGTGTAGAAAAGCGTGTTGAAGAGCGCCAGCCGTGTCACGCTGTCGCCCCACAGGAACTCGTAGTTTTCCAGCCCGATCCAGCTGCCGGCGCGCCCGATCTTGGCGTCGGTGAAGCCGAGCCACAGGCCCAAGCCGAGCGGATATGTCAGGAATAGCACCAGAAATACCGCTGCCGGGAGCATGAAAATCAAGCCCAGCGCGTTTCGACTGTTTTGCAGTTTTCGCAGCATGGTGGCGTTTAGTTTGCCTTGCCGTGAAGCACAGGGCGAATCGTCCTGTCACCCGAACTGCCCGCGCGGCGGGCAGCTTGGGTCACGTACTCGTCTTGCAAGAGGTGTCAACGGGGACTTATCGTCAAACCTTGTAATAGCGCTCGGCACGCTTTTGCGCACGCTCCGCCGCTTCCTTCGGCGTCTTCGCGCCGCTCGCCGCTTCGGCCACCATGTTGACGACGATGAAGTCGGCCGCACAGCCCGCCGACGCGTAACCGAGCTTGCCGTCGTAGCCGGCCGGACGCATGTTCTTGACCGAGTCGCGGTATGGCGTGTTTTTCGGGTCCGAGGTCCAGATCGGGTTCTTCTCGTAGGCGACCAGCGGCTGCGCCACATAACCGCCGCAGCCCTCCAGCCAGGCGTTGAACTGATCTGCTTCCATCATGAAGCGCAGGAACTCCTTTGCCGCGTTCGGGTATTTGGTGTACTTCATCACCATCTGGTTGAAGAACAGCTGCGATTCGGTCGGCACGCCAACCGGGCCGATCGGGAACGTTGCGTGCTGGATGTCGAGCGCCATTTCCTTCAATTTGGGATCGGGCGAGTTCTTCGCGGCATAGTAGATCGAGATGCCGTTGTTGGTGACGCTGATCTGGCCGTCCAGGAAAGCCTTGTTGTTGTTTGGGTCGAGCCACGACAGCGTGCCAGGGATGAAGTTGGCATAAAGGTCCTTGCCATACTCGAGCGCCTTGATGGTCTCTGGGCTGTCAATCACGACCTTGTTGTTCTTGTCGACCAGCTTGCCGCCGAAGGCCCACATCAGCCAGTTGCACCAGAGGCCGTCGCCGGTGGCGTTGCCGAGCGCCATGCCGCCCGGCGTGCCCTTGTCCTTGAGCGCCTTGTACATCTTCAGGAAACCGTCGGTGTCCTTCGGAAAACTGTCGAAGCCAGCCGCCTTCAGCATGCTTTGGCGGTAGACCATCATCGAACCCGCGGCGCCAAGCGGCACGCCGATCCAGTGCTTGCCATCGGGACGCAGGAATTGGTAGCACACCGGATACCAGCCGCCGTATTTCTTGCCGAGGTAGTCGCACAGGTCGGTCACGTCGAGCAGCTTTTCGGGGTACAAGTTGGCATCATCGTTGGTCGACAGGATGATGTCGGGGCCGGCGCCGGTGTTGGCCGCGACCGCCGCCTTCGGTCGCACGTCCTCCCAGCCTTCGTTTTCGACCCGAACCTCGATGCCTGTCTTCTCGGTGAACTTCTTGACGTTGGCCATGTAAGCGTCAATGTCGCCCTGCACGAAGCGGCTCCAGCGCAGAACGCGCAGCTTGGCTCCTTTTTCGGGCTTAACGTTCCACTGAGCCTGCGCTGCCGTGGGCCAAAGCATGGGCACGGCTGCGGCGGCCCCTGCCGCTGATGTTTTTTCCAGGAATTTTCGACGATTGAAACCGGACATGGATGTCTCCTTTAGGTTGGATCAAGCAACAAAAAACCAGGCGCGCTCGGCGCCATCAAGCACTCAAAGCCGCCAGGCGCACTCCGCTGGCAGCATCAAACAAATGGGCGCGGGCGGCGTCGGGGCGCAGCCGGATGGTTTCACCGGGCCTGAACTCATGACGCTCACGGAACACGCTGGTGACTTCGACGCCGGCTATCTTCGTGAAGATCTGGGTTTCGGCTCCCGTGGGTTCAACCACCACTACCCTGGTTGCAACGCCGTCGCCCGCGCCAGCCAGATCGATGTGCTCGGGCCGGGTGCCGTAAATGACTTTCTGACCGTCCTGGCCACCTGCATGGATCGGCGCCGGCAGGGACACGCCGTCAGCGAACTCCACCGTGGCGGTGCCACCGCTGCGGTGAAGCACGCCAGGCAGGAAGTTCATGGAGGGCGAGCCGATGAAGCCCGCCACAAACCGGTTGACCGGATGGTCGTACAGCTCCAGTGGCGAGCCGGTTTGCTCGACAAGGCCGTCGCGCATCACGACGATCTTGTCAGCCATGGTCATGGCCTCGATCTGATCGTGCGTGACATAGATGGAGGTTGCTTCGAGGCGATGGTGCAGTTCCTTGATCTCGGTGCGCATCTGTACCCGCAATTGCGCGTCAAGGTTGGACAAGGGCTCGTCGAACAGGAATACTTGGGGATCCCGCACGATGGCGCGGCCCATGGCCACGCGCTGACGCTGTCCGCCAGACAGCTGGCGCGGGAAGCGATCCAGCAGATCGGCCAAGCCCAGGATGTCGGCAGCCTTCATGACCCGCTCATCAGCCATGGCCTTCGACTGTTTTGCCAACATCAGACTGAAGGCCAGGTTGTCGCGCACGGTCATGTGCGGGTAGAGCGCATAGTTCTGGAAAACCATGGCGATGTCCCGCTCCTTCGGCATCATCTTGTTCACCACTTTGCCGCCAATGGCGACTTCTCCGCCGCTTATTTCTTCGAGGCCCGCAATCATTCGCAGCAAGGTCGACTTGCCGCAGCCTGACGGACCCACGAGCACGGTGAACTGCCCGTCTTCAATGTCGATGTTCACGCCGCGAATGACATGCGTCGCGCCGAAATGTTTTTCGACTCCTCTGATTTGAACGGCAGCCATGGTCTCCTTGAAGGTTTTTTCTTGAGCCTGAAACTTTTTAGCATGAAAGAATCAGCATGTCATCAGCATCAACCAACGTGTGGGCCCTATGCAGGCATAAGCGGTCAATGGTTGTTGCGAGGCACGAACGAGCCCCGTTGTCCCACCAGAAAGTCCAGGTCGACGCCTTCATCGGCCTGCAGCACGCGGTCCACGTACAGCTTCCAGTAGCCGGAGGGCAGCGGGGGTTCAGGCGGCGTCCACTGGGCCAGCCGGCGCGCCAGTTCTTCGTCGCTGACGTGCAAGTGCAGCAGGCGGCGCGGCACGTCGAGTTCGATCATGTCGCCGTTTTGCACCACAGCCAGCGGCCCGCCGGCGGCGGCTTCGGGCGCGGTATGCAGGATCACGGTGCCGTAGGCGGTGCCGCTCATGCGTCCGTCGCTGATGCGCACCATGTCGGTGATGCCGCGGCGCAGTATCTTGGGCGGCAGCGGCATGTTGCCGATCTCGGCCATGCCGGGATAGCCCTTGGGGCCGCAGTTCTTGAGCACCATGACGCAGTTTTCGTCGATGTCGAGCGACTCATCGTCGATGCGTTTATGAAAGTCCTCGATGTTTTCAAAGACGACGGCCCGGCCCTTGTGCACCATCAGCGCGGGCGTGGCGGCGCTGGGCTTGATGACGGCACCGCGCGGCGACAGGTTGCCGCGCAACACCGCGATGCCGGCGTGCTCCTTGAACGGCGTGGCCAGCGGCTTGATGACTTCGGTGTTGTAGTTTTGTGCGCCGGCAATGTTCTCGCCGAGCGTCAGGCCGTTGGCCGCGAGGGCCCCAAGGTGCAAGTGCTGCGCCATTTCCTTGAGTACGACGGGCAGGCCACCCGCGTAACAGAAGTCTTCCATCAGGAATTTTCCCGACGGCTGCAGATTCACCAGGCAGGGCAGTTCGCCGGCGAGCCGGTCGAAGTCGTCAATTGTCAGCTTGACGCCGATGCGCCCCGCCATGGCAATCAGGTGGATCACGGCATTCGTGGAGCCGCCAATTGCGGCCAGTGTCGTGATGGCGTTCTCGAATGCCTCGCGCGTGAGGATTTTCGACAGCTTGAGGTCTTCGTGCACCATGCCGACGGCGCGCCGCCCGGCCATGCGCGCCAGTACATTGCGCCGCCCGTCGACGGCCGGGTACGCCGCATTGCCGGGCAGCCCGAGGCCCAGCGCTTCCACCATGCTGGCCATGGTACTGGCTGTTCCCATGGTCATGCAATGGCCGTGGCTGCGGTGCATGCAGCTCTCGGCTTCAAAGAAATCGGTCAGCTTGAGGGTGCCGGCGCGCACCTGCTCGCTCATGCTCCACACGCCGGTGCCCGAGCCCAGGTCCTGGCCGCGCCATTTGCCGTTGAGCATCGGGCCGCCGCTCACGCCGATGGTCGGCAAGTCCACGCTGGCCGCGCCCATCACCAGCGAGGGTGTGGTCTTGTCGCAGCCCATCAGCAGCACGACGCCGTCGAGCGGGTTGCCGCGAATGCTTTCTTCCACATCCATGCTGGCCAGGTTGCGATACAGCATGGCGGTCGGGCGCAGCAAGGTCTCGCCCAACGACATGACCGGGAATTCGAGGGGAAAGCCACCAGCTTCGTACACGCCGATCTTGACCTGCTCGGCCAGGGTACGGAAGTGAGAGTTGCAGGGCGTGAGTTCGCTGAAGGTGTTGCAAATGCCGATGACCGGGCGTCCGTCGAACTGGTCGTGCGGCACACCCTTGCCCTTGACCCAACTGCGATAGGCGAAGCCGTCGCGGTCCTGGCGGCCGAACCATTGCTGGCTGCGGAGTTCTTCGGGTTTCTTCTTGGGGAGTTGGCTCATCGTGGAAATGGTTGAAGACTTGAATTTGAGGAAATACCCCAGCCGTGCGATCATACAATCATATTATGGTAATACGATAAACAATCCGCCGCGATCTGTAAAGCCCCCAATTGAGCGCCCGATCGATACGGTAAATTTCAGTAGGGGGAGGGCAGCACATGGCGTAGTCCTCGTATCCGGGTCCGAGTTTGTTGTCTGGAGTGTGTCTTGTCAAAACCTGAAATTCTGGTGGCTGCGAATTTGTGGCCACCATACATGGAGGCCCTGCAGGTGGCCTATGTTGTGCACGATCGTGTGCATCAATCAGACCCGGTAGCCTTTGCGGCGCTTGCGCCCCGCATCCGCGCCGTTGCGGCCAGCGGCGAGGCCAAGGTGCCGCGAGCCCTGATTGACCAAATGCCGGCACTGGAGATCATCTCCGTATTTGGCGTGGGCTACGACGGGATCGACGTACAGGCGGCGCGGGAGCGCGGCGTGCCGGTCACCAACACGCCGGATGTGTTGACGGACGATGTGGCCGATATGGGCATGGGCCTGCTGCTCGCCGTGGCGCGGCGTATTGCGCAGGCGGACCGGTTTGTGCGCGCCGGCGAGTGGTCGCACGGACGGATGGTTTTGGGGCGCAAGGTCAGCGGCGCCAGGCTGGGCATTGTCGGGCTGGGGCGTATCGGCCTGGCCATCGCGCGGCGGGCCGAAGGCTTCGGCATGTCCGTCGCGTATACGGCGCGCCATGAGAAGCCGGCAACGGCGTTCCGCTACTACCCGACGCCGCAGGCGCTGGCGGTGCAAGTCGATTTTTTGATGGTGATCACGCCGGGCGGCGACGCGACGCGTGGGCTCATTAATGAGCAGGTGCTGACGGCGCTGGGACCGCAGGGCTACTTGATCAACGTCGCGCGCGGCTCGGTGGTCGATCAGGGCGCCCTGATCCGTGCCCTTGATCAGGGCCTGATCGCCGGCGCGGCGTTGGATGTGTTCGAGAACGAACCTCGTGTGCCGGCCGAGTTATGCGCGCGGGACGACGTGGTGCTGACCCCGCACGTGGGCAGTGCGACCTGGCAGACGCGCCGCGCCATGGCCGATTTGGCCTTCGGCAATTTGCAGGCGCATTTTGCCGGCCAGCCTTTGCTGACGCCGGTGCCGCAATGACAACCGTGATGAAAAACGTGCACGGCAACACCGTCGATTTTCTCGGCGAGGCCATCGTCGCCGGCCGCTATGCGGTGGATAGCTTGATTCCACCTGAGCCCCTGCTCTGTGAAGAGCTCGGCGTCAGTCGAACGGTCATACGCGAGTCTGTCAAATCGCTGGTGGCCAAGGGATTGATCCACACCGGCCCGAAGGTGGGGACCCGCGTGCTGCCGTCGGACGACTGGAACTGGTTCGATTCGGACGTGATTGCCTGGCAATCACGCACCGGGCTGAGCCCCGAATTCATTCGTGACCTGCAGGACTTGCGCTGTGTCGTCGAGCCTGCGGCCGTCCGGCTGGCTGCCGAGCGGGCCACGGCCGAAGATAACGCGGGCATCGAAGACGCCTATGCCGGCATGAAGCGCGCCGTGCTGCACGGCGGCGATTACGTCACCTACGACCTGCGCTTTCACCAGGGTTTGATGCGCGCCTCGCACAATCGCCTGCTGGTCCAGATGAGCAAGGCCTTGGGTGCGCTGCTGCGCACGAGCTTCGAGCTTTCCACGAGCAAGAAGAATGGCCCGCGCCGTTCGTTGCCGCTGCACCGCGCGGTACTCGATGCCGTGATAGCCCACGACGTGACCGGCGCCGAGCAGGCCATCTTGGTGCTTATCGATGGCGCGCACGAGGACATCGAGCAGGTGCTGCGCTCGCGCCGGCGCCTGCCGCGCCTGGGGCGACCCGCGCTGCAGCTCAAGGCCTCTTCGGCGGCTTGACTTGGTGGCGCCAGGTGAAGGCCCGCGGATATGATCGTCCGCATGGCCATCCTCACCAAAGTCATTCTGTATACGGACACGAACGGGCGCGCGAAATTTCGCGAGGAAACCGTGAGCCTGGACGAGGGCACGCCGCAATCCATGCTGTCGGGGTTGTTTCCTTCCACAGGCTACCAGTTGCGCCGCAGCCCGGTGGGCTTTCGCAGCCAGTTCCATTGCACGACCGCGCCGCAATGGGTGTTCATTCTGGACGGCGAGATGGAGATTGGCTTGCAGGACGGCAACTCGCGTATGTTCAAGCCTGGCCAGCACTTCTATTCCGCCGATGTCCTGCCCGAAGGCGCCAGCTTTGACGCGACCGTGCACGGCCACTGGAGTCGGCAGGTCGGCCCGGACCCGCTGGTGACCCTGTTCGTACGGGGGTGATGAGGCACCGACCGTGCAGGCCCTAAAGGGCTTGCATACGGCCCGAAGGGATGCGTTGCACACCTGGCTGTCCGGCCTTGACGGCCCGGATCAAAGTGCGCGCGACCTGATCCGGTCGAACGGTCTTGTAGTTGGCGGGAACCAGCGGATTGAGCAGGCGCATCGCGCGCAGCGACCATCCTTCGGCGCTGCGCCCCGGCTGCTGCAGGCTGCTGCGGTCACCTGCAATGATGGATGGGCGCACGATGACGACGCTGTCGAACCCCTGACGGCAGACCGCCTGCTCCATGTCACCCTTCACACGGTTGTAAAAAACGCTTGACCGGGCGTTGGCGCCCATAGCGCTGACCACTCCCAACTTTGTAGCTCCAGATGCTTGTGCCGCTTGGGCTACGGCCACAACAGCCTCATAGTCCACGGCACGGAAGGCGGCCTGGCTGCCCGCCACCTTGATGGTCGTGCCCAGCGCGATGAAGACATCGTCCACGCGCGGCAGGGCCGGTAACGCAGTGAAGTCAACCGTGTGGCAAGTCAGCCTGGGATGGCTGATGGGCGGCGCACGGCGCCCCACGCAGTGAACTGTCGCATACGTCTCATCGGCCAAAAGAGCCGCGAGAACCTCCCGACCCACGAGACCCGTTGCCCCGGCTACCAAAGCCACCCGCGCCGCCACCTGATCCACCATAGGAGCCTCCATTGCGATTGCCACCACCGAAACCGCCACCGCCATTCCTGCGTCCGCGCTGTTCCGTCATGCTGTCCACGCTCGTGCGCATGGGGTCGGGCTGACCACCGTGGCTAGCGCGCGGTGCCGGGTTCAGGTTGGCACCGCTGGCGGTGCGATTGTGATCGGGCTGGCCTGCGCCGTCACGGTAGCCGCCGCCGTTGCCGCCCCCCGAGCGACCGCGGCCCGCAGCGGGACGCGGTCCACGCGCTGCGGAGTCGCCGTGAGGTGCGCCGCTGTGTGAGCCGCCGTGCGAACCGCCGTGGCCGTTGCTGCCGCGGCCGCCCTGCGCTGCCTTGTTGTCACGCACGCGCTGCATCATCTCGACACGCGCAGCCTTTGCCGCTGCCTGCATGACGTCGCGGCTTGGCGCTTTGCCGGCACCGCCCCAGATCGTCTGGCGGCCCATGGCGATGGGTTCCGCCTTTTCGCCCGGCTCGGGCATAAATTCGTCGATGATCTTGACGGTGATCTGCTGCTTGGTGAAGCGCTCGATGTCCTGCATGAAGCCTTCTTCGTCCAGGCACACCAGATTGACGGCGGCGCCATCGGCGCCGGCCCGGCCGGTACGGCCGATGCGGTGCACATAGTCTTCGCTGACATTCGGAATTTCGTAGTTCACCACGTGCGGCAGGTCGTCGATATCGATACCGCGTGCGGCAATGTCGGTGGCCACCAGCGCCCGGATGTCACCGTTCTTGAAGCCGCCCAGTGCCTGGGTGCGCGCCGCCTGGCTCTTGTTGCCGTGCAGCGCCATCGCCTGGATGCCGTTCTTGGTCAGGTATTCGGCCACGTTGTTGGCGCCGAATTTGGTACGCGTGAACACCAGCACCTGGCTCCAGTTCTGTTCCTGGATGATGTGCGCGAGCAGCGCTTTTTTCTTGCTGCGCCCGACCGGGTGGATGACCTGGGTGATGCGCTGCACCGTGGTGTTGCGTGGCGTGACCTGGATGGTTTGGGGGTTTTTCAGCAGGGTGGCCGCCAGGTCGCGAATTTCGTCGCTGAAGGTGGCGGAGAACAGCAGGCTTTGCTTGTCCCTGGGCACCACGGCCAGCACCTTCTTCACATCGTGAATAAAGCCCATGTCGAGCATGCGGTCGGCCTCGTCGAGCACGAGGATCTGCACCTGCCCCAGGTCCAGCACGCCTTGCTGCAGCAGGTCGAGCAGACGGCCCGGCGTGGCGACCAGGACGTCCACGCCCTTTTTGACCTTGGTAATTTGCGGGTTCATGCCGACGCCGCCGAACACCACGGTCGAGCCCAGTGTCAGGTATTTGCCGTAGGTCCGGACCGACTCTTCCACCTGGGCCGCAAGCTCGCGCGTGGGCGTCAGCACCAGGGCGCGGATGCCTTTGCCTCCGAACTTGTTCTTCGGGGCCTCGGCCTGGCTCAGGTGGTGCAATATGGGCAGCACGAAGGCCGCCGTCTTGCCAGTGCCGGTCTGGGCGCCGCCCATCATGTCAAGCCCGTCCAGCACCACCGGAATGGCTTGTGCCTGAATGGCCGTGGGAGTTTCGTAGCCAAGCTCGAGCACGGCCTTGACGAGGGCCGGAGCCAGCTTCAATTCTTCAAAGTTCATAGTTGTGCGCCGTCCAGGGCGCCGGGATATCGGCCTGTCGCGGAAGTCAGACGACCGCACCAGTCAAAGGCAGATGGATTCAGGATTGGGCGCTGAACAGAAGGTTCCGGCCCCAGCAAAGTGCTGACGTTGCGGGCAACTGGAGCGCCGCAACAGGACGTATTGTCGCATGCTGGGATAATTGATGCTTTCCAGCACCCTACAAGAGATAACGTACCCGATGGCTCAATACGTTTTCACCATGAACCGCGTCGGCAAGATCATTCCGCCGAAGCGTCACATCCTCAAGGACATTTCCCTGAGCTTTTTCCCCGGCGCCAAGATCGGTGTGCTGGGCACCAATGGCTCGGGCAAGTCAACGTTGATGAAGATCATGGCGGGGCTCGATACCGAGATCGAGGGCGAAGCCACTCCGATGCCGGGACTCAATATTGGCTACCTGCCGCAGGAGCCGCAACTCGATCCCGAGCAGACGGTGCGCGAGAGTGTCGAAGCGGGCATGGGTGCGGTGATCGCCGCCAAGGCCCGACTCGACGAGGTGTATATCGCGTACGGCGCGGAGGACGCCGACTTTGACGCGCTGGCGGCCGAGCAGGCCGAGCTCGAGGCCATCATCGCCACTGCCGGTACCGACTCCGAGCATCAACTCGAGATTGCGGCCGACGCCCTGCGCCTGCCGCCCTGGGACGCCAGGATCGGTCTGCTGTCGGGCGGCGAGAAGCGTCGCGTGGCCTTGTGCCGGCTGCTGCTGTCCAAGCCCGACATGCTGCTGCTCGACGAGCCGACCAACCACCTGGACGCCGAGTCGGTCGACTGGCTCGAGCAGTTCCTGCACCGCTACTCCGGCACCGTGGTGGCGATCACCCACGACCGTTACTTCCTCGACAACGTGGCCGAGTGGATTCTGGAACTCGATCGCGGCTCCGGCATCCCGTACAAGGGCAACTACAGCGACTGGCTGGCACAGAAGCAGGAGCGCCTGGTGCAGGAGCAAAAAGGCGAAGAAGCGCGTGCCAAGGCGCTGAAGAAAGAGCTGGAATGGTCGCGCCAGAACCCCAAGGCGCGCCAGGCCAAAAGCAAATCGCGGCTCGCGCGCTTCGAGGAGCTTTCCGATTTCGAATACCAGAAGCGCAACGAGACCAACGAGATCTTCATTCCCGTGGCCGAGCGGCTCGGCAACGAGGTGATCGAGTTCGTCAACGTGACCAAGTCGTTTGGCGATCGGGTGCTGATCGACAACCTCAGCTTCAAGGTACCGGCGGGGGCCATCGTCGGCATCATCGGGCCCAATGGCGCGGGCAAGTCCACGCTGTTCAAGTTGATCGCCGGCAAGGAAAAGCCCGACAGCGGCGAGGTCAAGATCGGCTCGACGGTCAAGATGGCATTCGTCGATCAAAACCGGGACGCGTTGTCGAACGAAAAAACGGTCTGGGAAGACGTCTCGGGCGGCCTTGACATTCTCAACGTGGGCAAATTCCAGATGGCCAGTCGCGCCTACTGCGGGCGCTTCAACTTCAACGGCGGCGACCAGCAAAAACGCGTGGGCACGCTGTCGGGCGGCGAACGCGGGCGCCTGCACCTGGCCAAGACGCTGATCGCGGGCGGCAATGTGCTGATGCTCGATGAACCCTCCAACGACCTGGACGTCGAGACGCTGCGCGCGCTGGAAGACGCCTTGCTGGAGTTTGCCGGCTCGCTCATGGTGATCAGTCACGACCGCTGGTTCCTGGACCGCATCGCGACCCATATTCTGGCGGCAGAAGGCGACAGCCAGTGGACATTCTTCAATGGCAACTACCAGGAGTACGAAGCGGACAAGAAGAGGCGGCTGGGCGAAGAAGGGGCCAAGCCGAAAAGGATGCGCTATAAAGCGCTGAAATAGTCAAGACGGCAGATCTGCATGAGCACTCCCGACGCGCAACCAGCGGCCCGCCGCGCGGCCTTGTTCGACAACTGCCTGCGTGAAGCTGCGCACGCCGGTGGATCCCTGATGGAGATGATGACCGGCAAGCTGCGGCTGGCGCTGCAGCAACAGGTGCGCAGCGCTCCATCGAATGAGCGTGATTCGCCGGCTCAATCGCTGCGTCTGCTGGACAAACACGAAGCGCGTCTGCG
This sequence comes from Burkholderiaceae bacterium, assembly GCA_004322085.1. Classification (GTDB taxonomy): domain Bacteria; phylum Pseudomonadota; class Gammaproteobacteria; order Burkholderiales; family Burkholderiaceae_C; genus Rhodoferax_A. Next base: position 9,812 of record SCRR01000058.1, on the reverse strand, counting down.
TGACGCGTATCCGGGCGCGTTGCAGGCTGCCTTTGCCGAAGAGGTGTCAGGGCAACAGGTCAAATCCAGGCTGGTGTCCGTGAGCTTCGATGAACTCGAGCTGATGAACGAGACCCAGGTCGACGAGAGTGTCGAGGTCGCGCGCGCACTGCAGGTGGTGCTGCTTGCAAGCGACCACCAGCTGACGGATCTCAACGCACTGATTTGCGCGGCGCAAGGCTTGAGGACGGTTCAGGCCCATCGCAATCCGGTACGCCCGGAACTGTATGTTCGCACGCTGCGCAAGCTGCTGGCGCAGACCGACGTGCCGCCGCGGATCTGGTTGAACTGGATGCAGCACATGGGTGCAACGCTGGGCGGGGAGTTGGGCGCGGTGTATGCGTCGTTGAGCGATTCATTGCGGTCCCGAGGCGTGACGCACGCGGCGTATACCGTCACATCGTCGCCTGACCTCGTCCGGCCCGCCGCGGCGGGCCGTGATGCGGCCGGGCTGACGCTGGGCCAACTGCACCGTCTGCTGGCGGGAGAGCTGGACGCCCAGCCGGTGCCAGACTCGTTCGCGGCCCGATTCGCGCGGGAATTTGAATCTGGTGGCAAGGAGTCACCACCGCCCGCCTTTGCAAACACCGTGCCGGCTGCATTTGAAGCGCTGCAGGAGATGAAGCAGGTGGACCAGGTGATGCAGCGTCTGGCAAAACGGGCGAGTGACCCCGCACCGGCTGCGGCGCTGGCAGCACAGGCCGCGCTGCCACTGCGCGAGCAGTTGCGCCGGCAGGCCCGCGGGCTGGGTCAGGCACTGGGGCTCGAAGTGGTCGCCCTGATGGTCGACAACATCACGCGCGACACGCGCCTGCTGGCGCCGGTGCGCCAGGCGATGCGCGATATCGAACCCGCCTTGTTGCGGCTGGCCCTGATCGATCCCCGCTTTTTCAGCCACAAGCAGCACCCTGCACGCCGGCTGATCGAGCAGATGACGCATCGCAGTTTGGCCTATCGGGCCGCTGATGCTCCGGAGTTCGAGGCCTTCCTGCGGCCGCTGCGCCAGGCGGTTGACGCCCTGTCACAGGGATCGATGGACAGCGCCGAGCCATTCGAGCTTGCCCTCAAGTCGCTTGAGCCGGTCTGGGATCGCCAGGAAGAGCGTGAGCGTGAACAGCAAAAAAGGGCGGCTCAGGTTCTGGCCCGGGCGGAGCAGCGAAACGAAGTGGCACGAAGCGTTGCAAAAGAGATGCGCGCGTGGCCCGAAGCCGCGCAGGCGCCAGCGCCAGTCGTCACCTTTCTGTATGGCCCCTGGGCACAGGTGGTGGCACAGGCAAGGCTGGCGCAGCCGCCCGGCGCGGCGGATCCCGCGGGTTGCCTGGGTGTCGCACGCGATCTGCTGTGGAGCACGCAGCCCGGTCTGCAAAAGGCGGATGTGGCGCGGCTGACGGGCATGATTGCGCCGCTGCTCGGCAAGTTGCGTGAGGGCCTTGCGCGTATCGAGTACCCCGCGGCGGCGGCGGACCTGTTCTTCAACCAGTTGATGGCGCTGCATCAGCAGGCACTCAAACCTGCAGCCAACGCTTCGGCTGCGCCCGACGCCAAAGCGCTCACACGCGCCAGGCTGGATGCAATGTTTCGCGACGGAGACGAAGCTCGGTTGTGGCTGGCTCCGTCCGAGGCGCAGCAATCGGGCTTTATCGAAGCCACGGACTCGCTGCTGTCCCGGCCGCGTCTTGATCCGACCCAGCCTCTGGCGGGTGCGCCCGATGCATCGCAAGATGCTGCGGCAGCACCGATCGCCTCGACCGGGGCGTGTCCCATTCCGCTCGGCGCCTGGGTGGAGCTGCAGGTGCACGGACGCTGGACGCGCATGCAGCTGACCTGGGCCAGTGGGCGTGGCAACCTGTTCATGTTTACCGGCGTCAACGGCAGCACCCACTCGATGACGCGGCATTCGCTCGACCAGTTGGTGCAGGACGGCGCCCTGCGTCTGTTCTCGGATCAGGCGGTGCTGGACAGTGCGCTCGATGCGGTGGCACAGGCGGCCATGCGCAACAGCGTGGACGTCACGCTTTGAGCAGCTTCTGGCGCACCAGATCGATGTGATTGCGCAGCGCGTACAGCTCGTTGGCGTACGACAGCGGAACCGCCACGTGGTTGACCACCCGGTCAAGGTGGTCGAGGTCTTCGAGCATGGCGTCGCGCCTGGCGGGTTCGGCATCGATCCTGGCCTCGATATCGCGCAGCCGCGCGTACCAGCGGAACACGCGCCGGCGCACGCGAAACTGATAGAGCGGCGGCACCAGGCGACTGAGCGGCAGCATCAGCACCAGCAGACCGCCAAACACCAGCCACATGCGCTCGACCAGGTTGCTGGCCCAGAACGGAAGATAGCGCTGATAGAAGGGCGGTGTGCCGTTGATGGCCTGTTCGCCTTCGGGGCTGACCGGCAGTTCGCTGGTTTTGGTGTTCGGAAAATCGCCCACCCGGTGAAACCAGCCGGCACCGCCATGCAGTTTCAAGGCGGCTTGCGCAAACAGCTGACGCAGGGCCGGGTGGGTTTGTTCGCGCGACAGCAGCGAGGTGGTGGCGGCCAGCAGTTCGACATCATGGGGAGGCGTATCGCGCGCGAGATCCACCACGCCGCGCGGCAACGTGACGGCCGACAGAAATGCGAAGCGCCTCGAATAAGCGTCGCTCTGGGGAAAGTCCATAAGCCCGATACCGGGTGCGCGCAGCAGCTTTTGCACCAGCGGTGATTGCGGCGCTGACGCGAGCACGATGGCGTCCAGCGTGCCGGCCAGCAGCGCCTGCATGGCAGGGGCCGGCTCGAAGTACGAGAGCCGCATCGACCGCGCGTCCAGGTGATTCGCCGCGAACAACTTGTCCATGATGGCCGGGACGCCACTGCCGGGCTTGTCGACGTTGACGCGCAGTCCCTTGAGTTGCGTGAGCGAGGCGAGCACGCCGCTCTTGCGGTCGATGCGGCGTGCCACGTCGCCGCGGTAGAAGATCCACAGCGGCTCGTAGAACAGGCTGCCCAGCGAAGTCAGACCAGCCGCCTCGTCGGCGACCGGGTCGGCGCTGCCCCCGCGCACGAACGCGACGTCGGCCTCGCCGCTGCGCAGCAGCTGCAGGTTGTCGGACGAGCCGTCGGTGGGTTTGAGCACGACGTGGATGTGATTGACCGCGAGTGCCTTGGCGTAGCGCGTGCCGAAGGTGGCATAGGCGCTCCCGGTCGGCCCGGTCGCCAGCGTCACTTTCTTGGGGGGCTGCGGGTCCAGCCACCAGTAGGCTGCCGCCAGCACGCCGATCAGGATCAGCAGCAGCGGCCCGATCGAGATGGACAGGTCGTGGATCGACAGCAGCAGGAGCTTGAGCCGTTTGGGCATGGCGTCAAAGCGGCGTGGCCAGGTCGGCTGCGCAGGGAAGGTGGAGATCACCGATGTCCAGCGAGCGCGCCGCCTGCACGGCCCGCAGCACTGCCCTGGCCGTGACCTCGGCCGCCATGGTGCCCAGCGCCAGCATGCCCAGCGTCTTGCCGGACTGACCCGTGCCCAGTGCAAACAGGGTGTCGCCGTCGGACATGCTGTGCACCGGGTTGATGCTGCGTGCCAGGCCGTCATGCGCCAGCTGTGCCAGTTTTTGTGCCTGGGTCTTGCTGACCACGGCGTCCGTGGCGATCACGCCGATCGTCGTATTCGTGCCCGCGAGCACGGGATGCAACGTCTCGCCGCGCAAAATGGCGCGCCGGCTATTGAGCAGTGCGCGCCCGTTGGCCGTGCGTGCACCGGCGAGCACGCGGCCCGTGGCGGGATCGATCACGTCGCCCAACGCATTGCAGGCGATGATCGCGCCCACCGTCACGCCCTGTAGAGTGACCGATGCGGTTCCGATGCCGCCCTTCATCGCGCGGTGCAACCCGAACGCCTTGCCCACCACGGCGCCGGCGCCGGCGCCCACATTGCCCTCGGCCGGGCGTTGGCGCGAGGCGGCCGCGCAAGCCTGGTAGCCGGCTTGCGCGTCGGGCCGGATGCGCGCATCGCCCACCGGCAGGTCGAACAGCACGGCAGCAGGCACGATCGGCACGAGGCCGAAGCCGACATCGAGACCAATTCCCTGTTCCTCCAGCCAGCGCATTGCACCGGATGCGCTGTCCAGCCCCCAGGCGCTGCCGCCGGCCAGAACGATGGCGTGTACCTGTTCCACCAGATTGCCGGGCGCCAGCAGATCGGTCTCGCGTGTTCCAGGTGCCGCGCCGCGCACGTCGACACCAGCCACCGCGCCCGCGCGAGCGACGATCACCGTGCAACCGGTCGGGCGGCGCGCGTCGGTAAAGTGGCCGACCTCGATGCCCTCCACCTGGGTCAGTCCGCCGGGGGAACGCTGGCGCGGCAGTGCTGGCGTGGCTTGGGGAGTGGAACGTGTCATGGCGCTTTGATTATCTACGCCGGCGCGCGATCGGCGACCGGGTTGGGACCCGGGTCCCGCGCGTGACACTGGAAGGCTTGCTGCGAAATGGGGGTACTCTATTGTTCGGTGTGGCATTTGACCAGACCCTGACGAGAGGAAACTTTTGTATGATCACCGTGACGCCCTTGCAGCCTGAGCAGGCTGCTGCCAAAGTACCCGCGCATTACCGCTTCTGGCCCAGGCGCCTGCCTTACCGGCTCACGCCACCGTCCAATTCCCTTTGGCAAAACCTCGTGGTGAGCGCGCTGCGCTATCCCGACAAGGCTGCGCTCGTGTTCTTTGGCCGCACCTTCAGTTATGCCGAGATGCTACAGAAGGCGGAGCGCCTGGCGGCCTGCCTGCATGGGCTGGGGGTCAAAAAGGGTGATCGGGTCATGTTGTGCATGCAGAATTGCCCGCAGCTCGTGATGGCCCATTTCGCGATCCTGCGGGCCAACGCCGTGGTGGTGCCGGTGAACCCGATGAACCGCGCCGAAGAGCTCAAGCACTACATCAACGACCCGGACGCCAAGGTCGCCATCACCACGGCCGATCTGGCCGGCGAGCTGGCGCAAGCGAGCGATGCACTGCCGGGATCCGAGCGCCTGTCGCACCTGATCGTGACGCACTTCACCGACGCTTTTGACGCTCGGGTGCAGGGTGAGAACGCGCCGCCCGCGGCTTGGGTGCCGTGGCTGACGACGCGCCACGCGCCGCCGACTCTGGCTGGTGGCCAGGTCATCGACTGGGACGATGCGCTGGCCACCCCGGGCGAGCCGCCCGTGCATTCGGTCGGACCCGCGGACCTCGCGATCCTGCCCTACACCAGCGGTACCACCGGTTTGCCCAAGGGCTGCATGCACACGCACGCCAGCATCATGCACAACACCGTTGCGAGCTGTCTGTGGGGCAATGGCACGCCCGAAAACGTCACGCTCGCGGTGGTGCCGATGTTCCACATCACCGGCATGGTGAGCCAGATGCACACGGCGATCTACGCGGCGGCCACCATGGTGGTGATGCCGCGCTGGGACCGCGACTTGGCCGGGCGCCTCATTTCCGCGTGGCGCGTCACGCACTGGACCAACATTCCGACCATGGTGATCGACCTGCTGGCCAGCCCGAACTTCGAGCGCTACGACCTGTCCAGCCTTGTCGCCATTGGCGGCGGCGGTGCAGCGATGCCGCAGGCGGTCGCGCAGCGTCTGCTGGACCAGTTCGGGCTGCGCTATGCGGAGGGCTACGGGCTGACCGAGACCGCCGCGCCCTCGCACAGCAATCCGCCCGACAACCCCAAGCAGCAGTGCCTGGGCATCCCGTTCATGAGTACCGATGCGCGCGTGATCGATCCCGACACGCTGCAGGAAGTGGCGCAGGGCGAGCAGGGCGAAATCATCATCCGTGGCCCCGAGGTGTTCGCGGGCTACTGGAAGCGCCCGGACGCGACCGCCGAGGCCTTCATCGAGTTCGATGGCAAGAAGTTTTTCCGCTCGGGCGATCTGGGGCGGGTGGACGAGGACGGCTATTTTTTCCTGACGGACCGGCTCAAGCGCATGATCAATGCCTCGGGTTTCAAGGTTTGGCCGGCCGAGGTCGAGGCGCTGATGTTTCGCCACCCGGGCATCCAGGAAGCCTGCATCATCTCGGCCAAAGACAGCTACCGCGGCGAGACCGTCAAGGCCGTGGTGGTGCTACGGGAATCCTACAAAGGCAAGGTGACCGGGCAGGAACTCATGGACTGGTGCCGCGAACACATGGCCGTGTACAAGATGCCGCGCATCGTGCAGTTCGTCGATGCGCTGCCCAAGAGCGGCAGCGGCAAGGTGATGTGGCGCACGCTGCAGGAGGCGGAGCGTCAGAATTCTTAGAGAAAAGTGTGTTTTGTTCATACCCAATATACATATTTAGCTATCAATACTATAGTTTTATGAACATTGAATGGCTTGCTTCGAGCATCTGGAAAGAGTGGCACACATGAGTTCGACTTCCCTGTTTTCCATCGTCCCGGCGGCCGACGCCGGGTTCAGCGCACAGCGTCTGGACCGTCTGCGGACGGTGTTGCAGTCGGAGATCGACCGCTCGCGCCTGCCCGGTGCCGTGGCCCTGATCGCACGCCACGGCAAGCTGGCGCTGTTCGAGGCGCTGGGGCAGCAGGACCCCGCTGGCGGCGTAGCGATGGCGCGGGACTCGCTGTTTCGCATCTATTCCATGACCAAGCCCATCGTGTCGGTGGCGGTCATGATGCTGCTGGAGCGGGGCCGGCTGCTGCTGAGCGATCCGGTCTCGAAATACCTGCCGGAATACACGGCCCAGCAACTGGCCGCGGAACATCACGGCAGCCTGGAGCTGCAACCCGTGACGCCCGGCGCCACGGTGCAGGATCTGCTGCGCCACACGGCGGGGCTGACCTACGAGTTTCTCGGGATGTCGGCCGTGCAACGCCAGTATGCGCAGGCCCGCATCGGCTCACGCGAGCGCAGCACGGCGGAATTTTCCCGGACGCTCGCCGCCTTGCCCTTGATGGCGCAGCCCGGCACCGTCTGGGAGTACAGCCGGGCCACCGACGTGCTCGGCCGGCTGGTGGAAGTGATCGGTGGCCAGCCGCTCGGTGAATTCCTGCACGAGCAGATCTTTGTGCCACTGGGCATGTTGGAGACCGGTTTCTGGGTGCCGCCCGAGCACCACAGCCGCATCGCCGAGCCTTTTGCGCGCGACCCCGAGGGCGGGGTGGCGATGGTGCTGTTCGACCCGCGGGAACAGCCGCAGATGGAGTCGGGCGGTGGTGGCCTGGTCTCGACGGCGATGGACTACGCGCGCTTCTTGCAGTTCATGCTGAACAAGGGCGAGCTTGGCGGCGTGCGCCTGCTGGGGCCGCGCATCGTAGACTGGATGACGGCCGACCACCTGGGCCCCATTCCGGTCAACCCGCACAGCGGCTCGGCCGCGCTGCTCACACCCGGGCACGGCTTTGGCCTGGGCTTTGCGGTGCGCACTGCGGCCGGGCTATCGGCGGTGCCGGGCTCGGTCGGTTCGTACTTCTGGGGTGGCATTGCGGGCACGACCTTCTTCGTCGACCCCGCCGAAGACCTGTTCGCGCTGATGATGATCCAGGCTCCTAATCAGCGCGAACACTACCGGCCGCTGTTTCGGGACATGGTGTACGCGGCCTTGATCGATTGACGCCAGTCACCTTCACCCGCACCGGGGAAGGTCAGTGCGGGGCGGTTCAATCGCCTGGCGGCACCTGAACGGCGGCACGGCACAGGCGCTCCATCGCCTGCGCCCAACGGTTAGTTTCCTGCGCATCCAGTGCGAGCAGCATGCCGTAGCGGCGCGCGCCCCAGACTGCCAAGTGCAGCGCCACCACCGTGTCGTCCGTCGGGCGATGGGGCAGATCATTGCTGGCCGCAAACACCTTGATCCATGCCGCCGACAGCTCTTCGTGGACCCACCGATGGTGCCGGGGCTCGGCAATGCGGGCCTCCAGCATCAGCATGTCGGGGTGAAACCAGGGCAGCTCGGGCGCCTGCACGCCGCAGGCCAGCCGTACCAGGTGGTGGATGCGCCGCTGCCACGGCAGACTCACGGGCTCGATCGCCTCGCGGGCAATGGCCTGTAGCAGCACGTCCATGCAGTGCCGCACATAGCCTGACAACAGGGCTTCCTTGTTCGGAAAATAGTCGTATAGCGTGCCGACGGCGATGCCGGTCTCCAGCGCCACGGCGCGGGTGGTGATGCCGCTCCAGCCCTCGCGTTGCCAAATCCGAACAAAGGCGTCGTAAATCGCCTGCACCGTGAATTTGGCGCGCGCCTGCGACGGCCGCTTCAAGGGCTTGGCGCTGGGATGGGCGACGGGTTTGGCGCTGGCCATGCTCACACTCCCAGCTTTCCGAACCCGCACCACAGACGACGGCGATACATTCAATTCACCCTGAAATTTGCAACCTATGAGAGGCCAGACATGAACCCACCGCCACAGCTGACGCGACTGCTCACCCGCAAAAACGCATTGAATCACAGTCGCTTGAACACCAGCGCGCTCGCGCCGCTGCAGCCTGGCGAAGCGCTGCTGCAGATCCGGCGCGTCGCCCTCACCACGAACAACATCACCTATGCGGCCTTTGGCGACGCCATGCACTACTGGGACTTCTTCCCCACGGACGAGGCCGATTTTGGACACATGCCGGTCTGGGGCTTTGCCGACGTGGTGGCGTCCACCGTGGACGGCGTAAAAGTGGGTGAGCGCTTTTACGGCTACTGGCCCATTGCCAGCCATTTGCGCATGCGGCCCGAGCGCGTCACGCCGCGCGGCTTTTATGACGGCGCCGAGCATCGCCGAACGCTGACCTCGGCCTACAACCAGTACACCCGCTGCAGCGTCGACCCGGCTTACCGGGTTGATGACGAGAACTACCAGATGCTGGTGCGCCCGCTGTTCATCACCTCGTTCATGCTGGCCGACTTCTTGCAGGACAACGCGTTCTTCGGCGCGAAGCAACTGGTGCTGTCCAGCGCTTCCAGCAAGACCGCGTACGGCACCGCCTTCTGTCTGCAGGACTACCGGGCCCAAGGCATCCGGCTGATCGCGCTCACCTCCCAAGGTAACCAGGGCTTTGTCCAAGGCCTGGGCTGCTATGACGAAACCGTTGGCTACGACCAGCTGACCTCGATCGACGCGAGCGTGCCCACGCTCTATGTCGACTTTTCGGGCGACGAAGGCTTGCGCGCCAAAATCCACCACCACTTTGGCGAGCAGCTGGTGTACGACTGCTTTGCCGGCTCGGCGCAGAACACGAACTTCCTGCGCGACACGGGTTTGCCCGGTCCTGAGCCGAAGTTCTATTTCGCGCCGGTGCAGATCCGCAAACGCAATGCCGACTGGGGTCACGCGGTGGTCAACCAGCGCTTCAAAGCGGCACAACTGGACTTCATCCGCCGGGTGAGCGATGCGCAGGCGCCGTGGATGCAACTGGCCGAGCACCGTGGTTTCGAAGCCGCACAAACGCTGATTGCCGATCTGCACGGCGGCCGCATCGACCCGCTCAAGGGGCATGTGGTAGTGCTGGAGTGATGGAAACACCCCCAGGCTGCGCGCACTTCGTGTCGCTTCGCCAACCCCCTTGGAGGGGGCAACACCAGCGGCCCGGCAGAGCCGGTTCCGCGGTGTTTCTTGCCGGACCCTGCGGGGTTCATGCTTCATGCGCCAGGGAAGGCACATTGCGCTATGGAACACTGATATGTTGTACGCTGTCGGGGACCCCTAAGGCTTCGATGATTAAGGTCCACGCACTGAGGGGCTGAAACGTTCAGAACAGATGAAGCAACAAACCCTGGCCATGGCCGCAGACCAAACCTTTGAGAGTTATCGCAAGCCTACG
>SCRR01000057.1 GCA_004322085.1 Burkholderiaceae bacterium | reverse complement strand
GCGATGTTCTCGGCTGCGTGATGATGCAAGTCTTCGTCCACAATCCCTACACGATGATCGCAGCACCCATCCAATGTGACGTTGATTGAATACCGAAGTGGTTGCATTACGTCCTCCTGAAACTCGAACTATCCCGTCTTCAAAGACCCGGCGAGCAAGGCTTTCCGGACGGTGGGTCGCGATGTATTTCGTCGCCGCGTTGAGGCCGTCAGCCAGTGCGGCTGGCCTCGGCATAAGCAATCAGTCTTTGGGATAGTTCCACGGGGTGACTGAGCGCGACGAGATGGCCGCCGGGCATCTCGTCCGCCGAGACTCCGAGACGCTCGTGTGCCACGCGCTTCTGAAATTCGGCGGGAAAGAACCGATCGTCGCGCCCCACGAGCACCCGGATCGGTATGGCAGGCCAGCGCGCGAAGTCGCACTTCGAGTTGAACACCGCATCGGACTGACGCGGCTCGCCTTGCGCCCAGGCCTCGTCAATCACCGGCTGAGGCACGTCGTGAAAGAACTCGAACAAGGGGTCAAACGGCGCGTCGGCATCACGGCCATCGCGACGATTCTGCTCGATCTTGGCCTCGTTGTAGCCGGTATCCCGCCACCACGTGCCGGGAGTCTCGCCAGGATTCGGGATCATTGCATTGACCATCACCAGCAGTGAGACTGGAAGCTGTTTGCAGACCAGAGGCGCGGTAAAGCCACCGAGGGAATGGGCCACGAGAACCAGCCGCCGCGGCTTGCGCTTCCCGACAGCGCTGACAACCGCCGCGGCGTAGTCAGCCAGGCCAGCGGAATCATCGGCAGCCGGGAGCGCGACGGGTATCGCTCCATACCCGCGCTGCCGCAAATCTTGCTCTACCAGATGCCAATACCATGCGCTGCCGCCTGCGCCTGGTATCAAAAGAAAACCTACATCCTGCATCGTCGCAACCTCGCTTTCGTGCCGATTCATGCTGTCTCCTGATAGTCGAACAGTAGTCAGCGATTTCGACAGCGGCTAAAAATTTCTTCAGGCGCTCAGGCTCGCTGCCCCATCCGCCGGCAGCGCCGCAAGGCGTCTCTGCAGAAAGCGCCGCTCCGGCTCCTGCTGTGCCAGTTCCAGCGCCGCGGCGTAGCTGCTGCGTGCCTCGCCTGCGCGGCCCAGGCGCCGGCACAGATCGGCGCGCGCCGCGTGCGCGAGGTGGTAGCGCGCCAGCAGCGGATGCGCGGCGATCAGCGCATCGACCAGCGCCAGCCCTGCTTCTGGCCCCCGCGCCATCGCGACCGCTACCACGCGATTCAATTCGACCACCGGTGACGGCTCCACGCGCAGCAGCGCGTCGTACAGCCCGACGATCTGCGGCCAGTCGGTGTCCTGCGCGCGGGCCGCCCCCGCATGTACCGCCGAGATGGCCGCTTGCAGCGTGTACGCGCCGAAGCGCCGTGTCTGGAGCGCCTGCTGCACGAGCGCGCTGCCCTCGGCGATAAGTCCGGCGTCCCACAGTCCGCGGTCCTGCTCGTCCAGCGGCACCAGTTCGCCGTTTGCGTCGACGCGTGCCGCGCGGCGCGACTCGTGCAACAGCATCAGCGCAAGAAGGCCGCCCGCCTCGGGCTCGGGCAGCAGCTGCACCACCAGCCGCGCGAGCCGGATCGCCTCGCCGCTCAGGTCCGGATTCAGCGCCGCGTTACCGGACGAGGCCGAATAGCCCTCGTTGAACACCAGATAGATCACGCGCAGCACGCTCGCCAATCGCTGCGGCAGCTCGTCGGTATCGGGCACCTGGTACGGAATGCGCGCGTCGCGAATCTTCGCCTTCGCGCGCACGATGCGCTGCGCGACCGTGCCCGGCGTCTGCAGGAACGCATGCGCCACCGCCTCGGTGGTGAGCCCGCACACCTCGCGCAGCGTCAGCGCGACCTGCGCCGGTTCGGAAAGGCTGGGGTGGCAGCAGGTGAAGATCAGCCGCAACCGGTCGTCCTCCAGGTGCTCGTGTTCGCCGGGCCCGGTGCCCTCGTCGGCGATCGCCAGCGCCTCCTCGGCCACCTCGTCCCACACCACCATGCGGCGATTGCGGCGCAGCGCGTCGATCGCCTTGAAGCGCCCCGCCGACACCAGCCAGGCCACCGGGTTCTTCGGCACCCCGTCACGCGGCCAGCGCTCGGACGCGGCCATGAACGCATCGTGCAGCGCCTCTTCGGCAAGGTCGAAGCTGCCCAGCAGCCGCACCAGCGTCGCGAACACGCGGCGCGAGTCGCGGCGGTAGATTAGATCCAGGGTCGCATTAATCGGCGTCTGCATAGCCAGTAGAGTAATGCGACCGCGACCAGCCGTCGATCGTTCGAGACTGCGTGGCCAATCGCGATTTAGGCGTCCGCCAGCTTCCCGTCGCCCTTTGCTTCTTCCGGCGTCCCCGCCGGCGCGAAATACAGCACAGTCCAGCCCGCCTCCAGCTTGAAGGATTGCTCCGCGGCATAAAGGCGCAGCAGGCCTTCGGGGGAAATCCCGCCCAGCAGCAGCCAGTCACGCCCACGTTCACCCATGCGCTGCGTGAACTCGCTCCAGCCGTAGCTGGTGGTGAACTTCGACGTACTCACCGTCCAGCCGTCCTGCAGCCGCTGGTTCAGCAGCGAGAAGGTCGCCGCCGGGTCGAACGCAAAGTAGCCGCGCTGTTGCAGCGTCAGGCGCTTGAGCTCCTGTGCAGACGCCTCGTCAGTGGCGAGCTGGAAGGTGCGGTGCAGGCCGAACCTGGGACCCTGGGCCTTGCACGCCAGCGCGTTGTGGAAGTCGTTGTCAGTCGCGCACAGCAGGTGGCTCAGGTGCTGGACTTCCAGGGTGTGCTCGGCGTGCTCGGACAGGATTTCGCCGTAGTAGACCTCGATGCCGGCCATGCGCGCTTCCTTGAGCCGGTGATACGCCCCGTCGACCAGCAGCACATCGATGTCAAGAGACTTCAGCACCCGCGCGAACGCGCAGGCCCAAGGTGACGCCCCGACCATCAACACCCCATTGGCGTTTTTGGCTGCGAGGCCAAGCCGGCGCGCCATGCGCCCAATGGTGAAACCGTGAGCGAGGACCGTCACCACAATGACGAGAAAGGTGACGGGCAGGAGTTGATCGGCATCCGGGAAGCCGGCGGCGACGAGTGCCGGACCGAAGATGCCGGCCGTGGCCGCGGCAACGATACCGCGCGGTGCAATCCACGCGAGCAACAGTTTGTCGTTCCGGCGAATCGGGGCGCCGAGCGTGGCCAGCGCGATGGTGAGCGGGCGCACGAACAGCACGATGGCCAGCACGAACAGTATGGTCTGCCAGTTCAGCAGGTGCAGGTGGCTCGCATTCAACTGCGACGGAATGACGATGAACAGCACCGACAGCAAAATGATGCTGAGGTTCTCCTGCGAATGGTGCAGGGTTTCGCGCTCGGGCAGCTTCATGTTGCCCATTACCAGCCCCATGACCGTGACGCTGAGCAGCCCGGCCTCGTGCTGCACCAGGTTGCTGACCCAGTAAATCACCGGCACCAGCACCATGAGGATCGGCGATTTCAGGTGTTCGGGCACCGCGCCGCGTCGATAAAGCCAGCCGGTGAGCCAGCCGCCCAGCCCACCAAGCACCGCGGCCGCGGCAATGGCGCCGCCCAGGCTCGCGAGGATCCTGCCGGGCCCGCTGCCCGCCGTGGTGAGGTACTGAAAGGTCAGCACCGTGAGCAACACGCCCACCGGGTCGTTCACGATGCCTTCCCACTTGAGCAGTGAGGACGTCTCCTTGTTGAGCCGCGCACCGCGCAGCAGCGGCAGGATGACGGTCGGGCCCGTGACCACCAGGATGGCGCCCAGCACCAGCGCCACCGGCCAGCTCAGCCCGCCAAGGTAATGCGCTGCCAGGCTGCCAAAGAGCCAGGCCAGTGGTGGCCCGAGAATGGTCAGCCGGCCAACACCGTGCCCGACGCGCCTGAACTCACCGAGTTTGAGGGCCATGCCGCCATCGAACAGGATGATGGAGACGCCCAGGCCAATCAACCCGGTGAGCTCCTGTGGCGGCAGGTGCAGCGCGACGATGCCGGTGATCGGCCCGAGCACCAGACCGACCGCGATCAGCACCACGATCACCGGCACCTTGAAGCGCCATGCCGCCCACTGGCTGGCCAGACCGGCAGCCAGCACGATCAGCAGCAGCGATGCGGCGGTCGTCATCAGGGGCTTATACCCGGCGCCTCAAACGTCGATATTGCCGGCCCGCAGCGCATTGGTCTCGATAAAGTCGCGACGCGGTTCCACCTCGTCGCCCATCAGCATGGTGAAAACGCGGTCGGCCTCGATGGCGTCGTCGACCTGCACGCGCAGCAGACGGCGCTGGCTGGGGTCCATGGTGGTTTCCCAGAGCTGCTCGGGGTTCATCTCGCCCAGCCCCTTGTAGCGCTGGCGTGCCGTGGCATTCTCGGCCTGCGCGATCAGCCATTTCATGGCCTGGCGGAAGTCGCTCACGCGCTCTTCCTTGCGCTTTTCGCCCTCGCCGCGCATGACGCGGGCATCGTCGCCGAGCAGGTCGCGGAAAGTGTGCGCCGCCTCGGCCAGTGCGGCGTAGTCGGAAGCGTGCACAAAGTCCTGGGTAATCACGCTGCTTCTCATGTTGCCGTGGTGGCGCCGGCTGATGCGCAGCACGGGCTTGTCGTGATGCGCGTCGAATTCACCCACCACCGTGGCCTTGTGCAGCGCGGCCTGCAAGGTCGCGGCCGATGCCACCGCGTCCGCCTCGGTCTCGAGGTTCAGGATCACACCGTCGGCGATGGCGCGCAGCGCTTCGTCATCCATGAAGTGGCTCAGCCGTGCAATCACGGCCTCGGCCGACTGGTGCTTGCGCGCCAGCTCGGCCAGCGTGTCTCCGCTCAGCGTGGCGGCGGTCGCGCCACCGGTGAAAATGCTCGCGTCCTTCAAGGCGATGCGTAGCAGGAAACTGTCCAGCGCGGGGGCGTCCTTCAGGTACAGCTCCTCCTTGCCCGCCTTGACCTTGTACAGCGGCGGCTGCGCGATGTAGACGTGCCCGCGCTCCACCAGCTCGGGCATTTGCCGGTAGAAGAACGTGAGCAGCAGCGTGCGGATGTGCGCGCCGTCGACGTCGGCGTCGGTCATGATGATGATGCGGTGGTAGCGCAGCTTGGCCACGTCGAAGTCATCGTTGCCGGTGCTGCCGCCCGCCTTGCCGATGCCAGTGCCCAGCGCCGTGATCAGGATCAGGATTTCGTTGCTGGTCAGCAGCTTCTCGTAGCGGGCCTTTTCAACGTTCAAAATCTTCCCGCGCAACGGCAGGATCGCCTGGAACTTGCGGTCGCGCCCCTGCTTGGCCGAGCCGCCGGCGGAGTCACCCTCGACGATGTAGATCTCACACAGCGCCGGGTCCTTTTCCTGGCAGTCGGCCAGCTTGCCGGGCAGGCCCATGCCGTCCAGCACGCCCTTGCGCCGCGTCATGTCGCGCGCCTTGCGCGCGGCCTCTCTGGCGCGTGCGGCCTCGATGATCTTGCCGACAATGATCTTGGCATCGTTCGGACGTTCCTGCAGGTAATCGGTGAGCAGACGGCTCACGATGTCCTCCACCGGGCCGCGCACCTCGGAGCTCACCAGCTTGTCCTTGGTTTGACTGCTGAACTTAGGCTCAGGCACCTTGACCGAGAGCACGCAGCACAGGCCTTCGCGCATGTCGTCGCCGCTGATCTCGACCTTGGCCTTCTTTGCGAGCTCGGATTCGTCGATGTACTTGTTGATCACGCGCGTCATCGCGGCGCGCAACCCGGTCAGGTGGGTACCGCCGTCGCGCTGCGGGATGTTGTTGGTGAAGCACAGCACCTGCTCGTTGTAGCCACTGTTCCACTGCATCGCCACTTCGACGCCGATGTTGGTGCCCTGGTCGCTCTCGCGGTCACCCATGGCATGGAAGACGTTGGGGTGCAGTACCGTTTTGCCCTTGTTGATGAAGTTCACGAAGCCCTTGACGCCACCGGCACCGGCGAAGTCGTCTTCCTTGCCGGTGCGCTCGTCCTTCAGGCGAATGCGCACGCCGTTGTTCAGAAAGCTCAACTCGCGCAGGCGCTTGCTCAGGATCTCGTAATGAAAGTCCCAGTTGGTCGGAAAGATTTCCAGGTCGGGCAGGAAATGAACTTCGGTGCCGCGCAGCTCGGTGTCCTTGATGACCCTCATGGGGGACACCTCGACGCCGTCGACCACCTCGATCAGGCGGTTTTGCACCACGCCCCTGGAAAACTCCAGCACATGCACCTTGCCGTCACGCCGGATCGTCAGGCGCAGCATCTTCGAGAGTGCATTGACGCAGCTCACACCGACGCCATGCAGGCCGCCCGACACCTTGTAGCTGTTCTGGTTGAACTTGCCGCCGGCGTGCAGTTCGGTCAATGCAATCTCGGCGGCGGAGCGCTTGGGTTCGTGTTTGTCATCCATCTTGACGCCGGTCGGGATGCCACGTCCGTTGTCCACCACGCTGACGGAATTGTCGGTGTGGATAGTCACCAGAATATCGTCGCAGTGGCCCGCCAGAGACTCGTCAATCGAGTTGTCCACCACTTCGAAAACCAGATGATGCAGGCCCGTACCGTCGGAGGTGTCGCCGATGTACATCCCGGGCCGCTTGCGAACGGCTTCCAGCCCTTCCAGAATCTGGATGGAGCCTTCGCCATAAGCCTCGGAGGCCCCTGCCTGATGCGCATCGATGGTGGGCTGGAAGTTGGAACTGCCCTCGCCACCCTCACCCGTGTGGACACTCTGCGTTTCAAAGGTGTCGGGCTGCAGGGGCTTGTTTTCTTCGGTCATGACTTGCATTTCTCAAACTCTTGAATGACCAAACCCGCGAAAGTCCGCGGGTTCAGTTAACTGTTAGCTATATTTTTTGTAGTATTAAATTCGCATTGGCATCACAACGTACTTGAAGGTCGCATTGTCGGGAATGGTCAGCAGCGCGGAGCTGTTGGAGTCGGACAGCTCGATCTTCACCATCTCCTGCTGCATGTTGGCCAGCGCGTCAATCAGGTAGGTCACGTTGAAACCGATCTCAATGCTGTCGCCGCCGTAGTCGATGTCGAGCTCGTCCACCGCTTCCTCCTGCTCGGCGTTGTTGGAGGCCACGCGCAGCGTGCCGGGGTCGATGTTCAGGCGCACGCCCTTGAACTTCTCGCTAGTCAGAATGGCAGTGCGCTGCAGCGATGCCAACAGAGGTACCCGGCCCAGCGTGATGTGGTTCTTGTGATTGCGCGGAATCACGCGGTTGTAGTCGGGGAACTTGCCCTCCACCAGCTTGCTGACAAACTCCATGCCACCAAAACTGAAGCGCGCCTGGTTGCTGGCAAACTGCATCTCGATCGCGCCTTCCGCGTCGGACAGCAGGCGCTGCATCTCCAGCACGGTCTTGCGCGGCAGGATCACCTCCTGCTTGGGCACTTCCACATCGAGCAGCGCCGACGCAAACGCCAGCCGGTGACCGTCGGTGGCCACCAGACTCAACTGCTTGCCCTCGGCCACAAACAAAATGCCGTTGAGGTAGTAGCGGATGTCGTGCACCGCCATCGCGAACGAGACCTGGCCCAGCAGGTCTTTCAAGGTCTTTTGCGGCACGCTGAAGGTGGGCCCGAAGTTGGCCGCATCCTGCACCAGCGGGAAATCTTCGGCGGGCAGCGTTTGCAGCGTGAACTTGCTCTTGCCGCCCTTGAGGATCAGCTTGTTCTGGCTCGACTCCAGCGACACGATCTGGTCGGCCGGCATAGTGCGCAGGATATCGATCAGCTTGCGCGCGCCCACCGTCGTGGTGAAGTCACCGTTGTCGCCATCGAATTCGGCGGTAGTCCGGATCTGGATTTCAAGGTCGCTGGTGGTCAGCTGCACCGCCGTGCCGGTCTTGCGGATCAGCACATTGGCCAGGACGGGCAGCGTATGCCGGCGCTCCACGATCCCGGAGACGGATTGCAGGACTGCGAGCACTTTGTCTTGTGTTGCCTTCAGAACGATCATGTCGACCTCTTCTTTATTTCTTTAATTAAGATTAGTAGTAGTAGATAAGGGAAGCCACGTGCTGTGGATATGGCCATTTTCCCTTTTTTTATCAATCGCTTGCGCGATTTCGAAGACTGTGTGCAGCCCTGCTTCTGAAATGCTTTGCCAGCATGAATAACTTCAGGCCTTTGGCGCAGCCTGTGGATAAACCCCTGGTTATGCCGGATCTATCCCCAAGGTTCCCGGCGACGCGTGTTTTCATCGATGTCAGCCCTTGAGGGTTTGCTCCAGCACATGCAGCTGCTGGTTCAGCTCGGTCATCTGCTGGCGCTCGCCACCAATCTTGCGCACCGCGTGCAGCACTGTGGTGTGGTCGCGCCCGCCAAACAGCTCGCCAATCTCGGGCAGGCTTTTTTGCGTGAGTTCCTTGGCCAGGTACATGGCGATCTGCCGCGGCCGTGCAATGCTGGCAGGGCGTTTTTTGGAATACATGTCCGCGACCTTGATCTTGTAATAGTCGGCCACGGTTTTCTGGATGTTTTCGACCGAAATCTGCCGGTTCTGGATGGAGAGCAGGTCACGCAAGGCATCGCGCGCCAGCTGGATCGAGATCTCTTTCTGGTTGAAGCGCGAGTACGCCAGGATCTTGCGCAATGCGCCTTCCAGCTCGCGCACGTTGGAGCGCACGTTCTTGGCCACGAAGAATGCGACCTCTTCGGGCATCTCGGCACCCTCGGTGCGCGACTTGTTGATCAGGATCGCGACCCGCATCTCGAGCTCGGGCGGCTCGATCGCCACCGTCAGGCCGGCGTCGAAGCGAGATACCAGGCGCTCGTGAATATCGGTCAGGCCCTTGGGGTAGGTATCGCTGGTCATCACGATGTGCGACTTCTTGGCGAGCAGCGCTTCGAACGCGTTGAAGAACTCTTCCTGCGTGCGGTCCTTGTTGGCGAAGAACTGAACATCGTCGATCAACAGCAGATCGAGCGAGTGGTAGCGCTCCTTGAATTCGTCGAAAGTCTTGCGCTGATAGGCTTTAACCACATCCGAGACAAACTGCTCGGCATGGATGTAGAGAACTTTCGCATCGGGCCGCTCGGCCAGCAGCTTGTTGCCCACGGCGTGCATCAGGTGGGTCTTGCCCAAACCGACGCCGCCATAGATGAACAGGGGGTTGTACAACTGGCCCGGCATGCCTGCTACATGCATGGCCGCCGCGCGGGCCATGCGGTTGGCCGTGCCTTCCACGAGGGTGTCGAAGGTCAGTGCCGAATTGAGCCGATTTTTAAACAGGCCTTGCGGCGAGTCGTCTCCCAGGCCAGCGGGCTCCGGCATGCTGTTTGATTCTGGAGTAACTGCCGAAACATAGCTTCTGCTAACGTTTTCCCGAGGAGCAAGTGCTAACTCAACCTGAATGGCCTGGCCATAGAGTTTTTCCAGCAAGCCCGAAATACGGCCTGAATATTGAGCCCGGATCCAGTCGAGCTTGAAGCGGTTGGCGACGAAGATGGTGACCTTGGAAAGGTCATCAGCAACGTGCGCGACCAGCGGTTTGATCCAGGTGTTGAATTGCTGCTCCGGCAACTCCTGGGCCAGCTGGTCAATGCACGCGAGCCACAGGCTGGGGCCGGCGTGCCCGGCCAGGCTGGAGTTTTGTCCCTCGGTCATTATTCTTGTTTGCTGCTGTGGATATGATTCGGTTTTCGTAACCTGCCATTGTAATTTATCAAACCCTTATCCACAAAGCATAAAATGCGCGGCGCGGTTCAAATACTGAACGTCAGGACGCCGCCAAGCATTGCCGCATCTCCCGAAATTTGAGATAATCGCGGGTTTCCCTGATTGTGTTCAGGGCTGATAACCAAAGCAGGGCTTTTTGCGCGTGCCGCGCAGGGCTCACTGAACCCACTAGGAATTTGACATGAAACGCACTTACCAGCCTTCCAAAGTTCGTCGCGCGCGTACCCACGGTTTCCTCGTTCGCATGAAGACGCGCGGCGGGCGGGCCGTGATCAATGCGCGCCGCGCCAAGGGCCGCAAGCGTCTGGCCGTCTAAGCCTGCGCCACGCGGCCGCGCCTGCCCGAGTTTTCTACATGGCCATGACGGCGAAGTGCAGCGGCTGAAAACGCGGGCGCAGTTCCAGGCTGTGATGGCAGGCGGTATCGTTTCCCGCACCGCGCATTTTGTGCTGCATCGCAGCGCACTGGAGTCCCTGATGCCCACTCCCCGAACCGTCGCTGTCGCATCCGCGCTGCCGCCCTTGCCGGCGAACGTGCCTGCACGCGAGGTGTGGATGGGGGCGTTGGTACCCAAGCGCTGGGCCAGGCGGGCCGTGACGCGCAACACCATCAAACGCCAGATATACAGCTTGAGTGCCGAACTGGAACCCCGGCTGACGGCAGCGGCCCATGTGGTGCGACTGCGCGCCGGCTTCGACCGCGCGCAGTTTGTCAGCGCCACCTCCGCGCAGCTCAGGCTGGCGATACGCGGCGAGCTGCAACAGTTGTTCGGCAAGGTGCTGGTGCCGGCATGATCAAGGCGCTGTTGATCGGCCTTGTCAAGGGCTACCGCTTGCTGCTCAGCCCCTGGCTGGGCTCGTCGTGCCGTTTCGAGCCCACCTGCTCCGCCTATTCATTGCAGGCGCTGCAGCAACACGGCGCCGTGGCGGGCAGCTACCTCACACTCAGGCGGCTGGCACGCTGCCATCCATGGTGCGCTGGCGGACTGGATCCGGTGCCCGAGACGTTGAAGAGCTGGCCCCCTGCAAACCCCCGGCTGTTTTCCCAGCTGTTCGTGCACTCCACGCACCACTCCTCACAAAAGAAGTCTTCATGAACGACATTCGCCGCACCATCCTGTGGGTGATTTTTGGGTTTTCCATGGTTCTGCTATGGGATCAATGGCAGGTCTACAACGGCCACAAGGCTACTTTCTTTCCATCGCCGGCAGCGGTCACGGCCAAGGCGCCGGTGAGTGCCCATCCGTCCACCGGATCGACCAGTTTGCCCCCGAGCGCCAGTGGTGCAAGTCCTGCATCGCCCGTTGCACAAGTCCCCGGGACGGCAGGCGCATTGCCGGCCGCCGCGACGGCGACCGCCGCGCGCCAGCAGGTTGTCGTGACGACAGACGTGTTGCAACTGACCTTCGATACCGAAGGCGGTTCGGTGATACGTGCCGAGTTGCTCAAGGATCCTGACGATGCGGACATGAGCAAACCCTTTGTGCTGCTCCAGGACGATCCCCAAACCGTGTATGTGGCCCAGACCGGCCTCATTGGCGACACCGGCGGCGCCAGCTTCCCGACCCACAAGACCGTGATGACGGTGGTTCCCGGCGTGCGCACGCTGGAGCCCGGCGCCAGTGACGTGGTGGTCAAGTTCGAGTCGCCCGATGTGGGCGGCGTCAAGCTGGTCAAAACCTACACCCTGGATCGCGGCTCCTACACCATGTCGGTCAAGTTCGATGTGGTCAATACCGGCACCGTTGCGGTCTCGCCGCAGCTGTACCTGCAGCTGGTGCGCGACGGCAACAAGCCCGAAAAGTCATCAAAGTTCTACTCGACCTTCACGGGTCCGGCCGTCTTCACCGAGGCCAAGAAGTACCAGAAGATCGACTTCAAGAAAATCGACGAAAACAAGGTCGATATCGAGAAGGAGGCCAGCGACGGCTATGTGGCGATGGTGCAGCACTATTTTGCCAGCGCGTGGCTGCTTGGCGATGGTATCCACCGCGAGCTCTTTGCGCGCAAGGTCAGTGCAAACCTTTACGCGGTCGGCATGATCACGCCGCTGGGCAGCATCGCGCCGGGGGCTTCCCGCTCAGTGCAGGCACGGCTGTTCACCGGTCCGCAGGAAGAGAAAAAGCTCGAGGGGATCGCTCCGGGGCTGGAGCTGGTGAAAGACTACGGCTGGGTCACCATCCTGGCCAAACCCCTGTACTGGCTGCTCTACAACATTCACCGTTTTCTGGACAACTGGGGCTGGTCGATCGTCGCGCTCGTGGTGCTGCTCAAGGCGGCGTTCTACTGGCTCAACGCCAAGGCCTACGCGAGCATGGCCAAGATGAAGGCCATCAACCCCAAGATCATGGCCATGCGCGAGCGGCTGAAAGACAAGCCGCAGGAAATGCAGCAGGAGATGATGAAGATCTACCGCGAGGAAAAGGTCAACCCGATGGGCGGCTGTTTTCCCATCGTGATCCAGATCCCGGTGTTCATCGCGCTGTACTGGGTGCTGCTGTCCAGCGTCGAGATGCGGGGCGCGCCCTGGATCCTGTGGATTCACGACCTGTCCTCGCCCGACCCGTATTACATCCTGCCCTTGGTGATGGCGGCCACCTCCATGCTGCAGACGGCGCTGAACCCCGCACCGCCCGATCCGATGCAGGCCAAGCTCATGTGGATCATGCCGCTGGCGTTCTCCGTCATGTTTTTCTTCTTCCCGGCCGGGCTGGTGATCTACTACATCACCAACAACGCGCTGTCGATCCTGCAGCAGTGGGTCATCAACACCCGCATGGGTGTGCCGCCGCAGTTCCATCTGCCGAAGTTCTGAAGGTTATGGCCCCCACGCTTGTCGCTGTGCGTACTGCGCTGCCCCCCGAGGGGGCTGGCCTTGCTTGGGGCGCCCCGGCGCGGCGGCCGAAGGCCCCCACGTCGGTTACTTCATGTACTGCGCTGCCCCCTGAAGGGCGGGTGGTCGTGCCTGGACAAGCCGGCGGCGCTTGAGCTGCCGTGCCGCTGCCTCTTCATTCGGACCCCATCGTCGCGATCGCCACGGCACCCGGGCGCGCGGGGGTCGGCATCGTGCGGCTCAGCGGCAAGTCACTGGCACCCGTGATCGAAGCGTTGTGCGGCCGCCCGTTGCGTGCGCGCGAGGCCACTTACCTGGCTTTTCGTGATCGCGATGGCTCGGCCATCGACCACGGCCTGGCGCTTCATTTTCCGGCACCGCACTCGTACACCGGCGAGGACGTGCTGGAGTTGCAGGCGCATGGTGGCCCGGTGGTGTTGCAGCTGTTGCTGGCACGGGTGCTGGCCGCCGGCGCCGAGCCCGACCCGGCGACGGGCCAGGCCCGGCTGCCCGCGCTGCGCGTGGCGCGACCAGGCGAGTTCACCGAGCGCGCCTTTCTCAGCGACCGGATCGACCTGGCGCAGGCGGAAGCCATCGCCGACCTGATCGACGCCTCGACCGCCGCGGCCGCCCGCAGCGCGAGTCGTTCACTGGCCGGTGAATTCTCAAGGGAGATCCACGCGCTGCGCGACGCGCTGATTCACCTTCGCATGCTGGTCGAGGCGACACTGGATTTCCCCGAGGAGGAAATCGACTTCCTGCGCCAGGCCGACGCGCATGGTCAGCTCGCCAGGCTGCAGCAAACGCTGGCGCGCGTGATGCTGCGCACGCGCCAGGGTGCGTTGCTTCGCGAAGGCATCAAGGTGGTGATCGCGGGGCAGCCGAATGCGGGCAAGAGCTCGCTGCTGAATGCGCTGGCCGGGGCCGAGCTCGCCATTGTCACGCCGGTGCCAGGCACCACGCGCGACAAGATCGTGCAGACCATCCAGGTCGAAGGCGTGCCGCTGCATGTGATCGACACCGCCGGGTTGCGCGAGAGCGCGGACGAAGTGGAGAGAATCGGCATTGCGCGCGCCTGGGCCGAGATCGAGGGCGCGGATGCCGTGCTGTTCCTGCACGACCTGACTTGTGCGGAGACTGCAAAATATATAGCTGATGATGAAGACATAGCAAGGGTATTGGCAACAAAGCTCCCCAAACACATCCCGGTGGTTGAGGTCTGGAACAAGCTCGATGCCGCGCCGGCGAGCGCGCCGCGCCGGGGCGTTCTGTTGTCGGCCAAGACGGGCGCCGGGCTTGATGCGCTGCGCCGCACGCTGCTGGACATCGCAGGCTGGCAGTCAGCTCCCGAGGGGGTTTACATTGCGCGCGAACGCCATGTACAGGCGCTGCGCCGCGTGGATGAACATCTGGTGCAGGCCGTCGCGCACCTTGGCCGCGCGGCGCGGGCGCTGGACTTGCTGGCCGAGGAGCTCCGACTGGCGCAAAACGCCTTGGGCGAGATTACCGGGGAGTTCACGTCGGATGATTTGCTGGGGGTGATCTTTTCACAGTTCTGCATCGGCAAGTAGAAACTTGCCCGTTCGTCGCCGGTTCGCGTATTATTCAGCGCCAGAGCCAGTTTCCCACTTGTGAACTTGGGGTAATCCCATTAACTTTTGCCCATCATGAGTTTCGCGCCTGCTTCTTCCGTCAAGTTCAATGTGCAGGACTTGATCCGGTCAATCGCCCTGGACACCGTCTACGATGCGTTCAGCCCGACGCTGACGACGACCCAGTGGGACATACTGGGAGGTTACCTGCAGCCGTTTGCGCTGGCTCAAGGGCAGGTGCTGATCGAACAGGGCGCGCCGGACCGCACGCTGTATTTCATCGAGAGCGGCACGCTCAGCATTCATTACGAGGACGAAGAAGGCCGCATGAGCTTGGCCTTGGTGGGCGCTGGCTCGGTCGTCGGCGAGGGCGCATTCTTTTCGCGCCAGCCGCGCAGCGCCAGCGCGGTCGGTACCGGCCCGTGCAAGCTGTGGTGCCTGACGCCGATCCGGTTTGCCGAACTGGCCAATCGACAACCGGTCCTGGCGCTCGAAGTGGCGCTGGCGCTGGGCGCCGTGATTGCCAAGCGCATGTCGAACAAACCCCGAAGCATCGCGGTGATCTGAGGACAGCTGGGCCGGCCCCGCGAGGCGTTGACCGCGTGTCGGTCAGTGCCCCGCGAAATCCACCAAGGTAAAGAGCGGCAGCCCGCTGGCGCGGAGCTTTTCCGAGCCACCCAGCTCGGGCAAATCGACGATGGCGGCGCCCTCCAGCACGCTGGCGCCCAGTTTCTCCAGCAGCCTCTTGCCAGCCATCAGGGTGCCGCCGGTGGCGATCAGGTCGTCCATCAGCAGTACCCGGTCGCCGCTCTTGACGGCATCGGTGTGCAATTCCACGGTGGCGCTGCCGTATTCGAGTTCGTAGGTTTCCTCGACGGTGGTGAATGGCAGCTTGCCCTTTTTGCGGATCGGCACAAATCCCACGCCCAACTGGTACGCGACCACCGATCCCAGAATGAAGCCGCGCGCGTCCAGCCCGGCGACGACGTCGGGGCGCCTGCTGCCCTTTTCGTAGCGCTGCACAAAAGCCTCGATCAGAACGCGAAAAACCTGGGGATCCTGCAACAGCGGCGTGATGTCCCGAAACTGCACGCCCGGCGCGGGCCAGTCGGGCACGGTGCGAATGTGGGCGCGCAGGAAGTCAGTGGTGGAGCTCATGGGTCAGCCTTTCAGAAGTTTGTCGGTGGCCAGAGCGAGCGCTTCGGGTGTGCCTGACAGCACCAGTGTGTCGCTGTCCTGCAGCGCCAGCGCATCGTCCAGCAGCACGGGTTTGCCGTTGCTGCGCCGCAGGCTGACCACCTGCACGCCCAGTGCCTGAAGTGCGAGATGGCTCAGTGCCTTGCCGATGGACTGGGCCCCTGCCGGCAGCGTCAATGTGGACAGCCGCTCTCGCCCCAGCTCATTGACGGTATCGTCGTCGACGCCGTGAAAATAGCCCTTGAGCAGGTTATAGCGCGCATCGCGCTGGTCTCGCACGACACGGATGACGCGCCGAATTGGCACGCCCACCAGCGCCAGCGCATGGCTGGCCAGCATGAGTGATCCTTCGATCGACTCCGGCACCACTTCGGTGGCGCCCGCCTGACGCAGCTGGTCCAGATCGTGGTCGTCCTGGGTGCGTACGATGACGGGCACGTTCGGCGCGTGGGCGCGCGCATTGGCCAGGACTTTCAGGGCCGCCGGGACGTCGAGGTAGGTGATCACCACGGCGCTGGCGCGCACCAATCCGGAGGCGATCAGTGCCTGCAGGCGGGTGGCATCGCCGAACACCACGGAGTCGCCGGCGGCGGCGGCCTGGCGCACCCGGTCCGGGTCCAGGTCGAGCGCCATGTAGGGAATCTCCTCGCGCTCGAGCATGCGCGCGAGGTTCTGGCCACAGCGGCCATAGCCGCAAATGATCACGTGCCGGTTGGCGTTGATCGACTGGCGCGCAATGGTAGTCATCTGCAGGGACTGTTGCAGCCACTCGCTGCTGACCAGTTTCATCACGATGCGGTTGCTGTGCATGATGATGAACGGCGTGACCAGCATCGACAGCACCATGCTCGCGAGAATCGGGTTGAGCAGGCTCGGGGCCACCAGCGTGTTGTCCCGGGCCAGCGTGAGCAGCACAAAGCCGAATTCACCGGCCTGCGCCAGGTACAGGCCGGTACGCAGGGCCGTGCCGGCGCTCGCGCCCAAGCCCTTGGCCAGTGCCGTGATCGTGACCAGCTTGAACAACACGGGCAGCGTAAACAGCGCAAGCACCAGCGGCCACTGCGCGACGACCGGCCGCCAGTCGAGCATCATGCCGACGGTGATGAAGAACAGGCCCAGCAGCACGTCGTGGAACGGGCGGATGTCGGTCTCGACCTGGTGTTTGTATTGCGTCTCGGAGATCAGCATGCCCGCGATAAACGCCCCCAATGCCAGGCTCAGGCCCGCCAGCGCGGTCAACCAGGCGAGCCCCAGCGTCACCAGCAGCAGGTTCAGGACAAACAGCTCCTGGCTTTTGCGTCGCGCGACCAGGGTCAGCCACCAGCGCATCAGGCGCTGCCCGCCCGTCAACACGATGACTATTAAAACGATAGCTTTCAATAAAGCAATAGCAAGGGCCATGAGCATTTCTTCGGGGTGGGCGCCAAGTGCCGGAATGAGTACCAGCAACGGCACGACGGCAAGGTCCTGGAATAGCAGCACGCCCATCACGCGCTGACCGTGCTCGGACTCCAGCTCGAGCCGTTCGGCCATCAGTTTGACCACGATGGCGGTGCTGCTCATCGCCACGGCGCCGGCCAGCGCCAGCGCACTTTGCCAGCGCATGTGCCATATCGACGGGGCGATCGCGGCAAACGCCAGCGAGCCCGCCGTCGCGAGCGCGATCGTGAAGACCACCTGCAACAGCCCGAGCCCGAAAACATGGCGACGCATGGCGCGCAACTTGGGCAGGTTGAACTCCAGCCCGATCACGAACATCAGGAACACTACGCCAAACTCACCCAGGTACTTGACGTCCGCCGAGTCTTCCGCCAGCGCCAGCGCATGGGGCCCGATGAGCACGCCCACGGCCAGGTAGCCCAGCATGGGCGGTAGCTTCAGGGAGCGGCATGCCACAACGCCAAGTACCGCGGCCAGCAGGTATAACAGCGTGAGTTGCAGGGCGGACATGCCCCAATACTAGCAAGCACGATGCCCGCCGATAATGCAGGGCTATGACATTTGATACCGACCAGGTGCTGCGGCTGGCCCGCGAAACCTTCGACATCGAGGCCGCCGCGGTGCTGGGCCTCAAGGCCCGTATGGACGGCTCGTTTGCGCGTGCCGCGCGCAAGATGCTGGACGTGCGCGGCCGCGTGGTCGTGATGGGCATGGGCAAGAGCGGCCATGTCGGGCGCAAGATCGCCTCCACGCTCGCCTCCACCGGAACGCCCGCGATGTTCGTGCATCCGGCCGAGGCCAGTCACGGCGATCTTGGCATGATCAAGGCCATCGACCTGGTGCTGGCGATCTCCTACAGCGGCGAAAGTGAAGAGCTGATCGCCATCCTGCCAGTGCTCAAGCGACTCGGTGTGCCGCTGGTGGCCATTACCGGTCACCTGCAGTCGACGCTGGCGCAGCATGCCGACGAGGCGCTGGACTGCGGTGTCGAAAAGGAAGCCTGCCCGCTCAATCTGGCCCCCACGGCCAGCACCACGGCCCAGCTGGCGCTTGGCGACGCGCTCGCGGTGGCGCTGCTGGACGCGCGGGGTTTTCGCGCGGAGGACTTTGCGCGCTCGCATCCGGGCGGTGCGCTGGGGCGCAAGCTGCTGACCCACGTGAGCGATGTGATGCGCACGGGCGACGCGCTACCGCGCGTGCAACTGGACACGGCGTTCAGCGATCTGATGCGCGAGATGAGCGCCAAAGGGCTCGGCGCATCCGCCGTGGTGGACGAGCAGGACCGCGTGCTGGGGATCTTTACCGATGGCGACCTGCGCCGCCTGATCGAAAAGGGTGCGGATCTGCGCACCGCCGTGGTGCGTGATGTCATGCATTCGGACCCGCGCACCATTCGCGACGATGCGCTGGCGGTCGATGCGGTCGAGTTGATGGAACTGCACCGCATCACCAGCGTTCTGGTGGTGGACGCGCAGGGCAAGCTGTGCGGCGCGCTGAACAGCAACGATTTGATGCGCGCGAAAGTCATATGAACCCCGCTCTGTCGTTCGCGCCCGAGCTGCTGCTCAAGGCGCAGGGCATCCGTGTTGCATTTTTTGACGTGGACGGCGTGCTGACTGACGGCGGGCTTTATTTTTCCGACCGGGGCGAGTCGCTCAAGCGCTTCCATACGCTAGACGGGCACGGCCTCAAGCTGCTGCAAAAGGCGGGCATCACGCCGGCGGTGATTACGGGCCGCGATTCGAAAGCGCTGCGCATGCGATTGCAGGCGCTGGGCATCACCCATGCTCATTACGGTACCGAGGACAAAGGCCCGGCGGCAGAGGCGACGCTGCAAGCGCTCGGAATGGACTGGGCCCAGGCCGCTGCGATGGGGGACGACTGGCCCGATCTGGCGGTCATGCGCCGCTGTGCGTTCGCGTGTGCTCCGGCGAACGCCCACGTCGAGGTGCGAGCCGCTGCGCACTATGTCACACAGGCTCGTGGTGGCGAGGGCGGCGCGCGTGAATTTTGTGATTTGCTGCTGGTCGCCAGCGGGCACTATGCGGCGCTGCTGGCGGGGCAGGAGCCGCGCGCGTGAACGGGCTGGTCGCCATCCTGCGCGACCTGTGGGAGCGCATCGCCATCTATCTGCCCCTCATCCTGATGGGGGCGCTGGCGCTGGGTACCTACTGGCTGGTGCGTAACGCACCCACTTTCGGAGCGCCCGAGCCCGCGGCGAAGGTGCGCCACGAGCCCGACTATTTCATGCATCAGTTTTCTGTCAAAACCTTCGACGGCACGGGCCGCCTCAAGAACGAGGTGTTCGGCACCGAGGGACGCCATTATCCGGACACCGACACACTGGAGATCACCAATGCGCGGATTCGCTCGATCAGCCCGGACGGGCGCATTACCGTGGCCACGGGCAACCGCGCCCTCAGCAACAGCGATGCGTCCCAGGTGCAGCTGTTTGGCAATGCCATCATGGTGCGCGAGGCCACCACCGACGCGGCCGGTCACGCCTTGCCGCGCATGGAGTTTCGCAGCGAATTCCTCAATGCCTACACCAACGACGAGCGTGTCTCCTCCAACAAACCGGTCATCATGACGCGGGGGCGCGACCAGTTCACGGGCGACTCGATGGACTACGACAATTACGATGGCGTACTCGACCTCAAGGGTCGCGTGAAGGGCCTGTTGGTGCCGAATGCCACCGGGGCGGCGCGCTAGCGCAAGCAGCCATGGCGCGGCTTGTCTTCATCACCGGCGCGTCCAGCGGCATTGGGCAGGCGCTGGCCTGGCGCTTTGCCCAGGCGGGCTACCGACTCGCCCTGGTGGCGCGCCGCACATCAGCGGTCGAATCATGGGCCGGTCATTATGGATTGAGTGCGGAACACTATCGAATTTATAGTGCTGATGTGTCGATCGCAGACAGTATCACCCGTGCCGGGCGCGCCTGCCTCACAGCGCAGGGCGTGCCTGATGTGGTGATCGCCAGCGCCGGCATCAGCGTCGGCATCGACAGCGCCGTGCGCTCCGATATCGATGTGATGGCGCGCACCTTTGCCACCAACAACATTGGCATGGCCGCGACGTTCCAGCCCTTCATTGATGTCATGAAGCAGCGCGGCAGCGGTGCCCTGGTCGGCATTGGCAGCGTGGCGGGCATCCGCGGCCTGCCGGGCCACGGGGCGTACTGTGCCAGCAAGGCGGCCGTCATCGGTTACTGCGAGAGTCTGCGCGGCGAACTGCGCGCCAGCGGCGTCAAGGTGGTCACGTTGTGCCCGGGCTACGTCGATACACCGCTGACGCAAAAAAACCACTATCCGATGCCGTTCCTGATGCCACCGCAGGATTTTGCCGACCAGGCGTTCAAGGCCATCGAAGCGGGGGTCCGCTACCGCGTGATTCCGTGGCAGATGGGGCTGGTGGCCAAATTGTTGCGGGCGCTGCCGAACGCGCTATTCGACAAGGCGCTGGTCGGGCGCCCCCGCAAGCATCGCGAGGGCGAACCCTGACGCTACTTATTTAATAGCTTACAAGCTATGCCCCGTGATGCTCAACAAGCAGAAAGGCTCCTGTCGGAGCCTTTTTCGGGGCGCTGCGCGAACTCAGTAACCGCTGCCGCTACTGCCGCCTCCATAACCTCCACTGCCGCCGCCACTGCGGCTGCCTCCACGTGGACCGGCGCCATAAGGGCTGCGGAAACCGCCGTCGCCGCCGCCGCTGCGGCCACCACCGGCACCACCACCGTAACCTCCACCACCGCCACTGCGGCCGCCGCCGTAGCCGCCCCCACCGCCACGGGGCGGGCGCGGCTCCATCGGCCGCGCTTCGTTGACCACGCAATTGCGGCCCCCAAGGGATTGGCCGCTCATGCCGGCGATCGCTGCCTGAGCCTCAGCGTCGCTGCCCATTTCCACAAAGCCAAAGCCTTTGGAGCGGCCTGTGTCGCGGTCCATCATGACCTTGGCGCTGGTGACAGTGCCAAATCGTGCGAAAGTCTGTTGTAGATCGCTGTCGCTGACCGAGTAGGGCAGGTTGCCGACATACAGTTTATTGCCCATGAAGGGACTCCTCAAAAGCACATTGATAAAGCGATGGAGTCCCGAACACGCAGCCAACAACCCTCAAAGATGCGAACCTGACTGAGCACCGCAAACCTGTGTGGTTATTCGATCCCACACGCGCGCATTATGAGCGCGAGATGGCAAAAGGCGTCAAGGTTTTGTTGGGCGCGTCGCCGCCATTGTGGGCAATAAAAAAGGGCCGCAATGGGCCCTCTTTTCTGGTGGGGCCTCAATCAAGGCCCCTGCCGATCTCTTAGTAGCTGCTACGGCCGCCACCGTAGCCACCGCCACCACCGCTGCGGCCACCGCCGTAACCACCGCCACTGCCACCACCGCCGTAGCCGCCACCGCTGCGCGGGGGACGGGGTTCCATCGGGCGGGCCTCGTTGACGACGAGGTCACGACCGCCGAAGGACTGGCCATTCATGCCCTTGATGGCAGCTTGCGCTTCTGCATCGCTGCCCATTTCGACGAAGCCGAAACCTTTGGAGCGGCCAGTATCGCGTTCCATCATGACTTTGGCGCTGGACACGGACCCGAACTGGCTGAATGCCTGTTGCATGTCTTCGTCGCGGAAGGAATAAGGCAGGTTGCCTACGTAAAGTTTGTTGCCCATAAAAGGACTCCTGAAAAAAACGAAAAAGCGATGGAGTCCGATAAACGCAATCAACAAACCAATAACGACTTCAAAGACGCGAAATTGACCAATCACCGCAAACCTGTGTCCCCGATGAACAGAAACACCCAAGCATTATGCGGTATTTCACGCAAGCGCAAGAACTTTTTTTGCCGTGTAGTAAGGGCGAGGCGTCCGGGCCCCATGCAGCCACTCAATCCCCGGAATAATTGCGCCACTGGCGCAGCGCGTTGCGCAAGGTCAGCACCTGTCGCTCGAAGATCGGGCAGGCCTGGCATGCAGCCAGATGCAGCCGCAAGGCGATACGGTCTGAAATCGGCAGAGAGCGGTCTTCCCTAGCTATCAGAAGTGCAGCAACTTGCTTGCAGGTGCGTCGCAGGATCATGTTGAAAGTGAGGCCGGGGAACTGCCAAACCAATTGAGTTCGAGACATTCACGCAGCCGCAGGCGTGCACGGTGCAGTTGCACATAGAGGTTGGTCGGGGTCAGCTTCAATTCCTTACAAATCTCTTCACACGACAATTCCAGCCATTCGCGCATCAGGAACACCCGGCCCATGGCAGCGGGCAACTTCTCGGCACAGGCCTCCAGCACCTGGAAGAACTGGCGTGAGCTGAGGTCCTGCTCGGGGTTGCCCCAGTCGGCTGGCAGCGCGGCAAAGTGGTCGCCATTTTTGAACCCCAGCGCGTCGAGCTCTTCATTGCTACCGGTGTCTGCACTGTCGCCATGGCTGACCTCGTGCCCGCGCTGGCGTAGCGTGTCCACCACCTTGTGCTTGAGGATGCCCACGAGCCAGGTCTTGAGCTGCGAGTTGTTTGAAAACGACTGCGGCCGTGAAAGCGCCGCCAGCAAGGTCTCGGAGACCGCGTCTTCAGCCCAGGCATCATTGCGCAGCTGCAGGCGCGCAAACCTCAGCAGGTAGCTGCGGTGTTCGGCGAGCTCGTTCTCGATGGACATGGGTGGCAAGCGGGCAGAAAACATCATCGCACAGGCGGCTCCCGGCGTGGGGTCAGGCTTCGATGGCGTAAACCCGGGATTCCCGGCGTACGGGAACAAATAGTATTCGTGTTACATCTATTGACGAAGGCCAGCATCATGACGATCCCCATGCAATCCTTGTTCCGGCGCGGGAGCGGGTCTTGAACACCGTGGCCCGCTGGATCGGCACGCGGCTTGGCCGCTACCTGACGCGCCAGAGCACGCGCAGTTGCGTCTACTGTGCATGGCCGATGGATCCCGACAAACTGGCGGCTTGTCTGCGTCCCGGCGACGTGCTGCTGGTGGAGGGCAACACGCGAATCAGTTCGGCCATCAAGTACCTGACGCAGTCGACCTGGTCGCACGCGGCGCTCTTTGTGGGCGCGCAGGCGGGGCCGCATGGGGCCGACGGCCGGCCGCTGTGTCTGATCGAGGCTGACATCGAGCTCGGCGTGCACGCCGTCGGACTGGCGACTTTTAAGGGCCTGCATTGTCAGATCTGCCGCCCGGTGGGCATGACGCCCGAGGAGGTGCGGCGTGTTTGCGACTTCGCGCTGCAGCGACTGGGCCAGCAATACGACCTGAAAAACATTGTGGATCTGGCGCGTTACCTGCTCCCGACGCCGCCGGTCCCGACACGCTGGCGCCGACGCATGCTGGCTCTGGGCAGTGGCGATCCCACACGCGCCATTTGCTCCACCCTGATCGCCCAATGTTTCGAATCGGTGCGCTACCCGATCCTGCCGATGATCAGGACCGTGCACTTGCTGGATCCGGATCACGTCGATCATGTGCGTGAAATCCTGCACGTGCGGCACTACAGCCTGTACGTGCCGCGCGATTTTGACGTGTCGCCCTACTTCCAGGTCATCAAGCCGACACTGGCCACCGGGTTCGACTACCACGCCCTGACGTGGGATGACCCTGCGACGGTGCCGGCTCAGTCCTCAGGGGCCAGCCGTTACCAGGTCACCTCGCGGTCGGCAGTGGCGCTGATGCGATGAATCGATAAGTCGGCCCCGTCGAATTCCTCTTCGGGGCTGAGGCGAAGCCCCATGCTGGCCTTGATCGCGCTGTAGACCACCAGACTGCCCAGCAGCGCCCAGCAGACACCCATGGTGGTGCCGATCAGCTGCGCTAGAAAACTCACCCCCCCTCGTCCCCCGAGCGCCCGGCTGCCAAAAATGCCGGCGGCCAGTCCTCCCCAGGTGCCGCACAACCCGTGCAAGGGCCAGACGCCCAGCACGTCATCGATCTTCCATTTGTTCTGCGTCCACGTGAACAGGGTTACGAAGATGGCCCCTGCAATGGCACCGACCACCAGCGCCCCAAGCGGATGCATCAGGTCCGAGCCGGCGCAGACTGACACCAGCCCGGCCAGCGGGCCATTGTGGACAAAGCCGGGGTCGTTTCGGCCCGCGACCAGCGCCGCCAGCGTGCCGCCGACCATCGCCATCAGTGAGTTGACCGCGACGAGGCCCGAAACCTTGTCGATGGTTTGCGCGCTCATGACGTTGAATCCAAACCAGCCCACCGTTAATATCCAGGCACCAAGTGCCAGAAATGGGATATTTGACGGCGGATGAGCGCTGATGGCGCCATCTTTGCGATACCGATTGCTGCGTGCGCCGAGCAGGATCACGGCCGGCAACGCGAGCCAGCCACCGACGGCATGAACCACCACGGAGCCCGCGAAATCATGAAAGGGCGCACCCGTCACGGACTGAATCCAGGCCTGGATGCCGAGATTTCCATGCCAGACGATGCCCTCAAAAAATGGATAGATGAAGCCGACAATGACGGCCGTTGCGAGCAATTGGGGATAGAACCTTGCACGTTCCGCGATGCCTCCCGAGATGATGGCCGGAATCGCCGCCGCAAAGGTCAGCAGGAAAAAGAACCGGACCAGCTCGTAGCCGTCTTTTGCCGCCAACTCATTTGCGCCCACAAAAAAATGAGTGCCGTAAGCCACACCGTAACCCACCAGAAAATAGGCCACAGTCGACACCGAGAAATCCACCAGAATCTTGACCAAGGCATTGACCTGGTTTTTTTTGCGAACTGTTCCCAGTTCCAGAAAGGCAAAGCCGGCATGCATGGCCAGCACCATGATGCCGCCCAGCAGGATGAACAAGGTGTCAGAGCCCTGTTTTAGTGCGTCCATAAATCCTCTTGTTGGATGAAATGCGATAAATTGGTGCGCATTTGATGGCCCTTCAGCGTGCGCACCAAAATAAAGCAAAAACCGGGCCGAGTTACGCCATAAACATGCGAGCGGGCTTGACGATTAGAATCAGTCCGTCATTGGGGAGTAGCCTCCCTTCGATTTCGAGAGGGGCTTGCGTCAACAGACTTGGGCCTTCGGCCCATGGCGCAAGCGGTTTTCCGGACTTGGCGAGACCTTTGACTGCGCAGCCTCCGTTTTGGCCGGGGAGGCCGCGCAGTCAACGGTTCATGGGTTCCGGCCGGAGTCCCTCAATGGAAGCCTTTTTCGTTTCGACCGGTATCGTGGCACTCGCCGAAATGGGCGACAAGACGCAGTTGCTGGCACTGCTGCTCGCTGCGCGCTTTCGCAAACCCTGGCCCATCGTGCTGGGCATTCTTGTGTCCACCATTGCCAACCATGCAATGGCGGGCGCCGTGGGTGCGTGGGTGACCGCGCAACTTGGCCCGCAGACGCTGCGCTGGGTGTTGGGTGTGTCCTTCCTCGCGATGGCGGCCTGGATCCTGGTGCCCGACAGGATGGAAGACGTCGCCGCTTCCAAACCCCCGCGCCTGGGCGTGTTCGGCGCAACCGTCGTGGCGTTCTTCCTCGCCGAGATGGGTGACAAGACCCAGATCGCGACGATGATGCTGGCAGCGCGGTACAACCCGTATGAAGTGGTGGCTGGAACCACACTGGGCATGATGCTGGCCGACGCGCCGGTCGTCTGGCTGGGCGAACGCATGACGCGCCGGGTGCCGATTCGCGTCGTGCATGCGGTGTCGGCGGTACTCTTCGCTGCGCTCGGGCTATTCGCCCTGCTGGGCTGAGATGACCGGGCGAGCTTGATATACTTTGAAACAGAGTTCACCAACGCGCCGATTTGTTCCAGATTGCGGGCGCCGGAATCAGCGAGTTCCGAAGTTCTGCTAAAGACGGCAACCGCCACCTGACCAGATCACCCGGCCCGCTGTTTCAGCCGCGCCGGGTTTTTTATGTTGATTGCCACTCCCCTGACCCTGCATTTCGATGACGTGCTGCCCCTGCAGAGCGGTGCATCGATCCACGACTACGACCTCAGCTACGAGACCTACGGTACCCTGAACGCCGACAAATCCAACGCGGTATTGATCTGTCACGCACTGAATGCGTCACACCATGTGGCCGGCAGCTATGCCGGACAGAGTAGGAGCGAAGGCTGGTGGGACAACATGATCGGGCCGGGCAAACCGGTGGACACCGGGAAATTCTTTGTCATCGGCATCAACAACCTGGGTTCGTGCTTTGGCTCGACCGGACCGATGCAACCCGACCCCGATGCGCCGGCGGGCTCCGGCAAGGTCTATGGCGCCGATTTTCCGGTCGTCACGGTCGAAGACTGGGTGGACGCCCAGGCCCGGTTGCTCGATCGGCTGGGGATCGGAGTGCTGGCTGCAGTCATGGGTGGGAGCCTGGGCGGCATGCAGGCACTTTCGTGGGCGCTGCAATATCCACAGCGGGTGCGGCACGCGATCGTGGTGGCCAGTGCACCGAACCTCACGGCCGAGAACATCGCATTCAATGAGGTGGCGCGCCGCGCCATCGTGACGGATCCGGACTTTCACGGTGGCAATTTCTACGAGCACGGCGCGGTCCCCAAGCGTGGGCTGCGCATTGCCCGGATGATCGGTCACATCACCTACCTGAGCGACGACGTGATGAACGAGAAATTCGGGCGCGAGCAGCGGGCGTGGGTCACTCAGACCGCTGCTGCCCCGGCGACCGGCGTGGGGGCTTATCACTACACCACGCAGGACGTCGAGTTCCAGATCGAGAGTTACCTGCGCCATCAGGGTGACAAGTTTGCGGAGTACTTCGATGCGAACTCGTACCTGCTGATCACCCGCGCACTCGATTACTTCGACCCCGCGCGCCACTATGGCGGCAACCTGAGCGCGGCGCTGGCCCGCGCCAGTGCCAGCTTCTTGCTGATCAGCTTTACAACCGACTGGCGCTTCTCGCCCAAGCGCAGCCGCGAGACGGTCAAGGCGCTGCTCGATAACAACCGGGACGTGAGCTACGCCGAGATCGATGCGCCCCATGGGCACGATGCTTTTTTACTGGATGATCCACGTTACATGGGCGTTATACGCTCTTATTTCGATAGTAAAGTGGCGAACTTGATGCCTGCGGTGGAGGCTGCCCCATGAGCGATGCGGCGACCATGGCGTCGATTGCCCGCCTTGTCCCCGACGGCGCGCGCGTGCTGGACCTGGGCTGCGGTGACGGCGCGCTGCTGGCACATTTGCAGGCCGTGCGCGGCTGCAGCGGCTACGGCATCGAGATCGACGACGCCAACGTGCAGGCCTGTGTCAAGCGCGGCGTCAACGTGATCCAGCTCAATCTGGATGAAGGACTGGCCATGTTCGACGACGCTTCGTTCGACGTGGTGCTGCAGATCGATACGCTGCAGCATCTGCGCAACGCCGAGGTCATGCTGCGCGAGACGGCGCGCGTGGGACGCATCGGCATCGTCGCCTTCCCCAACTTCGCGCACTGGCCGAACCGGTTGCGCGTATTGCAGGGTCGCATGCCCGTCACGCGCCGCCTGCCCTACCAGTGGTATGACACGCCCAACATCCGCGTCGGCACTTACCGGGATTTCGAGGTGCTGGCAGGGAAAAACGGCCTCAAGATCCTCGACGCGTTCGGGCTGCAGGAAGGGCACAACGTGCGTTTCATGCCCAACGCGCGCGCCGGCACGGCTGTGTTCAAGTTCCAGCGCAACTGAGCCAGCTCACTGGAAGTGGTAGCGCAAGCCCAGGCTGAACTCGTTCAGCCCGGTACGACCGGTGCTGCTGGCGTCACCCAGCCGGCTGTAGTGGATCAACTCCGCCGTGGCGTCGACGTTGCGCGTCAGCGTATAGCTGACGCCGGCCCCCAGTGCCAGCGAGGTGCTGTTGTCGCTGCCGGACAGACTGGTCGGACCGCCGGTGCTGGAGGTCAGGTTCAGGCTGGTATGCCACTGCTCGACGCCCAGGCGGCCGTAGACAGACCACCGTGAGTCGATCGGCACAATGCCCAAAGCGTGCAGGCCAAGCCCCCATGACTTCCAGGTGCCCGATGCCGTATCGGCTGCAGGCGCCGACAGGGAGGACTGCAAGCCGATGTTGCCCACACGGTCGTAGGTACCTTCCAGCGCGAAATTCGGCGTGAACTGGTAGCCCAGGCGCAGGCCGCCATCAGTGTTCCAGGAATCTGCGGAAGTACTGCTGCTGTAGCCCTGGTCGGCCAGCGAAGCGTCTATCTTCGCGCCCAGGTCGCTCGCATGATTGAAGGAAATCGCACCGCCCAGATACAGGCCGGTGCCGGTGTTACCGCCGGCCGCCTGCGCAACTGGCGCGGCCAGCCAAGGCCCGAGCAGCAACAGCGCTATGGACAATCCTGGAAGATTCGGCTTCATACAAACTCCCATCTCGATGACCCACGCTTACCGGCCTTCGTGGTGCCGGAAATGCCAGCCAGCGAACGCGCCGCCGCATTCAGGTTATTGTGCACCCGCAAGCGTTGCAATGCATCACACAACGGTGGTACGAAAGCGCATTCATCGGCCGAACGTATTACTCTGGCGTAAAGCATGGGTAAAGAGCCTCGAGGCTTTGGCATTGGTGCGGCACCCGATCCGGCTCAAAGCGTCCCCGACCACGCGGCGCGCCGGCGTGTAAGAGCAAGCTCCGGCTCGCGCAGGTCACTGCCGCCCTAGCCGACAGCCGGGGTGCCAGTAGAGGCACAATGGAGATTCTTCGTTGACGAGTGTCCCATGAAGTGCCTTCTGCGCTGGCTTGCCGTTGTCGTGTTCAGCACCTCACTGGCGGTCTGCGCCAAGCCTTTGCCGGGCTTGGGCCCGTTCAGTTACGTCATCCCTCAGGCGCAGTTGCAGCAGGCCATTGCCAAGCGCTTTCCGTACCGCCAGGGTCTGGGTGATCTGCTCGATTTGCAGTTGCAGGCACCGCGCCTGTCACTGTTCCCCGCGCGCAACCGTATTGGCACGGTGCTGGAGTTGACGTTGTCGGGGCGGCTCATGAATGACGTGTATTCGGGCACCATCGGCATGGATTACGGTTTGCGTTTCGAGCCGCGTGACAACACCATCCGCATGACCCGGGTGCAGGTCACGAGCCTGAACCTGGACGGCGTGCCGCCAGCGTATCAGGACATGGTCCAGCGTTATGCGCCGCGCCTGGCAGAGCAATTGTTCGACGATTTCCCGCTGCACCAGATCAGCGCCAGCGACATGGCCCGGGCCAATGGGCTGGGCTATGAGCTCGGCGGTTTCAAAGTCGTGCCCGGGGGCTTGCAGGTGACCCTGAATCCCAAACCATCGTCGCCCGCCGATTCCGTCCAATAATCCACAGGTAGCACCCCAGGAGCCCCACCATGAATGCCCGCATCCCCACTTCCACCCTGAACCCGGTCGACGCCTATACACAGGTCAGTGCCCAATGGGATAACGACCTGGTACGACAGCTCACCGACTACATCCGGATTCCGGCCAAGTCGCCCAGCTTCGACCCGGACTGGAAGCAGCACGGCTACATCGAGACGGTGATGCGCAATGCCGCCGCCTGGGTGCAGGCGCAAAAGGTGGAGGGCCTGACGCTGGAGGTCGTGCGGCTCGAAGGGCGCACGCCGCTGCTGTTCTTCGAAATCGCAGCGACCCGGCCCGAATCGGCGCAAACCGTGCTGATGTACGGCCACCTCGACAAGCAGCCCGAATTCACCGGCTGGCGCAAGGATCTGGGGCCCTGGACACCCAGGTACGAGGATGGCAAGCTGTTCGGACGCGGTGGTGCCGACGACGGCTACGCGGCCTATGCCAGCATCGCGGCGGTGCAGGCACTGAAAAGCCAGAACGTGCCGCACCCGCGCATCGTCGGGCTGATCGAGACCTGCGAGGAGTCGGGCTC
Organism: Burkholderiaceae bacterium; assembly: GCA_004322085.1. Taxonomy (GTDB): domain Bacteria; phylum Pseudomonadota; class Gammaproteobacteria; order Burkholderiales; family Burkholderiaceae_C; genus Rhodoferax_A. The sequence continues at coordinate 8,413 of SCRR01000057.1, read as the reverse complement.
GTACGACCTGCTGCCCTATGTGGATACGCTGCGCCCACGCCTGGGCGAGATCGATCTGGTGATCTGCCTGGACTCCGGGGCCGGCAATTACGATCAGCTCTGGCTCACCAGCAGCCTGCGCGGTCTGGCGAGCGGCACCTTGAGGGTGGAGATCCTCACCGAGGGCGTGCACTCGGGCGACGCCTCGGGTCTGGTGCCGTCGAGTTTTCGCATCATGCGCCAGGTGCTGGACCGGCTGGAAGACAGCGCCACGGGGCGCCTGCTTCCCGAATTCTTTCACTGCGAGGTGCCCGCGGACCGCCAGGCGCAGGTGCGCGCCACGGCGGCAATTCTGGGCGACGAGGTCTACAAGCGCTTTCCCTGGGCGCATTACGACTGCGCCGGCGCCACCGCGTTCGCGCTGCCCACCACCACCGACCCGGTGCAGGCGCTGCTCAAGCGGACCTGGTCACCCACGCTCAGCGTGACCGGTGCCGAGGGTTTTCCCGCGTTGCAGGATGCCGGCAACGTGCTGCGGCCCTACACCGCGTTCAAGCTCTCGCTGCGCCTGCCGCCGCTGGTGGACGCCGCGCGGGCGGTGCAGGCTCTCAAGCATCTTCTGGAAGACAACGCGCCGTACCAGGCCCGGGTGACGTTCGAGCCCGGCGGCAGCGCTACCGGCTGGAACGCACCGGCCACGGCGCCGTGGTTCGAGCGCGCACTGAACGACGCATCGCAGGCGCACTTCGGCGCGCCCTGCGGCTACATTGGCCAGGGCGGCACCATACCGCTCATGAGCCTGTTGTCGGAAGGCTTTCCGAAGTCGCAGATGATGGTCTGCGGCGTGCTCGGCCCCAACAGCAACGCGCACGGCCCGAACGAATTCCTGCACGTGCCCTATGCCAAGAAGCTGACCGCGGCGGTGGCCCATGTGATCGCGAGTCTGCCCTGAGTGCGCCGGCCATGGCCACCGCGCACGGCGCGACCAGCGCCATCCTCTCGACCTTCACCGCGGGCGATGGCGAAAACCTGGCCCTGTATGACTGGCCGGCGCACACCGGCTCCCGCCCGCGCGGCATGGTGCTGTTGGTGCACGGCCTGGGTGAGCATATGGGCCGCTACGAGAAACTGGCACGGCGCCTTGGTAGCTGGGGTTTCGAGGTGCGCGGCTATGACCAGTACGGCCACGGCGAATCGGGCGGCCCGCGCGGCGGCTTGAGCTCGGCCACCCGCCTGCTGGACGACTTGGGCGATATTGTGGACGACACGCGGGCCGGCTTGGGCCGACGCAAGATTCCGGCGACGCCACTCATTTTGCTGGGCCACAGTCTGGGTGGGCTGGTGGCGGCGCGCTTTGTCTCGCTCGGGCTGCGGCCGGTGGAGGCGCTGGTGCTGTCCTCGCCCGCGCTCGATGCGGGGCTCAGCGGCTTGCAGAAGCTCCTGGTTTCCACGCTGCCCAAGATTGCGCCGAACCTGCGTGTCGGCAACGGGCTGGACGTGCGGTACCTGTCGCATGACCCCGCGGTGGTGGCGGCGTACCGGGCCGACCCGCGCGTACATGACCGGATTGCGGCCCGGCTGGCGCTGTTTATTGCCGAGGCGGGACGCGCCACGCTGATCGAAGCGCCGCGCTGGAGCGTGCCGACCCTGCTGCTATGGGCCGGCCAAGACAAGCTGGTGAATCCCACAGGCAGCCGCGCCTTTGCTGATGCTGCGCCGAAGCAAGCGCTGACGTCAAAGTGTTTCGATGGCCTCTACCACGAAATTTTCAACGAGCAGGAACCTGAACCGGTGTTCGCCGTACTCAAGGCCTGGCTGGACCAGCGCTTTGTGCCCTGACGCCTCGTCAGGTTTGCTGATGAAATAAGCAGAGAACCCTTACTGGGCCTGCACAGTGAGCTAGGATTTATGTAGTAAACCACCCAGCATGCCCATCAACTCGCCGGCATTGCCCAGGCCGCCGGCCGGCGCCTCGCCGGTGGGCGTGAGGTGGTTGATCAATCCCGGCAGTACCTGGGCCAACTGGCCTGCGGCCTCACCCGGGGCCACCCCCAGTTTGCTGGCCAGATCGGCCACGGTGCCCGAGCCCAGCGCGTTGGTGATCTGGTCGCCTGACACCGGCTGGTTTTGCCCCGTGCCTATCCATGAGTTGACCGCGTCACCCAGGCCAGCTTGCTGGAACTTTCCCACCAGCCCCCCCAAGCCGCCGTGGCCACCCTCGTTACTGAGCATGCTGGCGGCCGCCTGCAATAGCTGCGGATTGCTGGTCAACATGCCGAAAAGGCCGCCCAGGCCACCCGCGGCCGCGCCGCCTTGCGGCTGCTGCTGCCCACCACCCGTCACTGCGCCAATTACCGAATCGAGCAAGCCCATGATGTTTCCTTGAAGTGTGAGTTGAATGACCCGCTGCGCGCTTCAAGCCTGCGCCGCCGAGGTGCCAGCCAATCCGGTAGCGGTATCAAGGCGCAGTGTAGGCGATGCGTCCGGCGTTTGCCTACGGGCCCGGCAGGTACAGGCTTTGGCTCCCCGGATTGCCGGTGGTTGTTTTTTCGCCGCATGGATGCATCGCGACCACTCGGCTTCCCCATCAAAACTAAGGGATTACCCTGATATTGATTTAAATCAAATGCCCTTCCAAAAGAGTCTTTGAAAATAAACCTTAGCGAGTCATTCGAAAAAGGGCGGGCCCGCAGGATTCTTTAACTCTAATGAAACAGGATATTTCCATGCATGCCACGCGCAAACTCTGGACCTGGCTGGCCGTCATCTGTGCGCTTTCCTTTGCCGTGCTCGGTTGGGTCGGACGCGAGATTTACCTCCAGGCGCCGCCCATCCCGCAGCAGGTCGTCAGCAGCAGCGGTGAAGCCATTTTCTCGGTTGGCCAAGTACAGCGCGGCCAAGAGGCCTGGCTGTCAGCAGGCGGCCAGCAATTGGGCACGGTCTGGGGTCATGGTGCCTATCTGGCGCCGGACTGGTCCGCGGACTGGCTGCACCGCGAGGCGTTGGCCCTGCGCGAGATCTGGGCCCAGCGCGACTACCGCAAGTCCTTCGAGGAACTCGATGTCGGACAGCAGGGCCGGCTCGATGCCTTGCTGCAGGTCGAGATGCGGCGCAACACCTACGATGCGGCGACCGGCGTGATCACGCTCTCGCGCGAGCGGGCCGAGGCCGTGCGACAGGTGGCGCGGCATTACGCCGGACTGTTCGGCGACGACGCCGCGCTGGACAAATTACGCGAGCAATACGCGATGAACGCCGACGCGCTGCCGGATCCGGCCGATCGTCAGGCCCTTGCCGCCTTCTTCTTCTGGAGCGCCTGGTCGGCCACCACCGACCGTCCGGGCGAGCACGCTTTGAGCTACACCAGCAACTGGCCGCACGAGCCGCTGGTCGGCAATACGCCGACCGCAGGCACCGGCATCTGGTCCATCGCCAGCGTGCTGCTGATGATTGCCGCCATCGCCGCGATGATCTTCTTCCACTCGACCAGCAAGGAAGTGGGCGACCCCACGCCGCCCGAAGCGGATCCGCTGTTTGACCTGAAACCCACGCCCTCCATGCGCGCGACCAGGAAATACTTCCTCGTCGTGATTGGGCTGATTCTGGCCCAGGTCGGCATGGGCGTGATCACAGCGCATTACACGGTCGAGGGCAGGAGCTTCTTCGGCTTCCCATTGGCCGAAATCCTGCCGTACGTCGTCAGCCGCACCATCCACACCCAGTTTGCGGTATTGTGGATCGCCACTGCCTGGCTGGCCACCGGCCTGTACATCGCACCCGCCATCTCGGGCCACGAGCCCAAGTATCAGAAGCTGGGCGTCAACGTGCTGTTCTATGCTCTGCTCTTCATCGTGGTCGGCTCCACGGTCACCGGCTGGATCGGCACTTTGCAACACCTGGGGAGCTCATTCGGTTTCTGGATCGGCAATCAGGGGCTGGAATACACCACCATGGGCCGTGTCTGGCAGATCCTGCTGTTCATCGGCCTGCTGCTGTGGGTGGTCCTGCTCGGTCGCGGCCTGCTGCCGGCGCTCAAAAAGCCATCCGAGAGCCGCGGCCTGATCGCCATGGTGTTCCTCGCGGCGCTGTGCATTGGCGGCTTCTACGCGACCTCGCTGGTCTGGGGCCAGCACAGCCACTACTCGATCATCGAGTACTGGCGCTGGTGGCTGGTGCACCTGTGGGTCGAAGGTTTCTTCGAAGTGTTTGCCACCGCGGTCATTGCCCTGCTGTTCACGCGTCTGGGCCTGATCCATGCCGCCACCGCGAATGCCGCGATCGTGCTGGAAACCATCGTCTTCCTGTTTGCCGGCATCCTGGGCACGCTGCATCACCTGTACTTCACGGGCACCCCGACCGCGGTGATTGCGATTGGTTCAATGTTCTCTGCACTGGAAGTCGTGCCGCTCGCCATGATCGGCATCGAGGCCTGGCGCAACTACCAGCGCTCCAAGGCCGCGCACTGGGTGCAGGCCTACCGCTGGCCGATCCTGTGCTTTATCGCCGTGGGCTTCTGGAACGTGGTGGGCGCCGGTGTGCTGGGCTTCTCCGTCAATACCCCGATCGCGCTGTACTACATGCAGGGCATGAACCTGACGGCGGCGCACGGACACGCCGCACTGTTCGGTGTCTACGGCATGCTCGGCATCGGCCTGTTGCTGTTCTGCCTGCGCGGACTGGTCAGCCGCGCCGCCTGGTCGGACCGTCTGCTTGCGCCAATGTTCTGGCTCCTCAACATCGGCTTGGGCATGATGGTGTTCATCTCGCTCGTGCCGGCCGGCATCTACCAGGCCTGGGCCAGCATCACACGAGGGGTGTGGTACGCGCGTTCGGCAGCGGTCGTGCATTCGCACTGGATGGAAACCTTCGTCTGGCTGCGCGTGCCCGGCGACATCGTGTTCTCGCTCGGCGTCGTCTGCCTCGCCCTGTTTGCCTGGCAACTGATGCGTGCAGACCGCCGTACGCCAGAAAAACGGGTCTCCACCGGTGCCCCCGTCAAGGTCTGATCGACAATGCCACATGGACTTTGCCCTTTCCCCACGCGCCCAGGATCTGTGCCAGCGTCTCGAAGACTTCATGGCGCGCTATGTGCTGCCCTATAACGCCGCCTGGCACCAGGCGGTGGCCGAGGGGCAGTACCCGCCGGCGTTTCTGGAAGACCTGAAGGCGCTCGCGCGCGAGCAGGGGTTGTGGAACCTGTTTCTGCCGGGACTGCGCGAGGACGAGCCTGGCACCCGCCTGTGCAACCTCGACTATGCGCCGCTGGCCGAGATCATGGGCCGCCTGCCGTGGGCGCCTGAGGTGTTCAACTGCAGCGCGCCCGACACCGGCAACATCGAGCTGCTGCATCGCTTTGCCACGCCGGCGCAGCGCGTGCAGTGGCTGGATCCGCTGCTGCACGGCACGATGCGCTCGGCCTTTGCCATGTCCGAGCCCGACGTGGCCTCGTCCGACCCGACCAACCTGCAGACCACGCTCCGCCATGATGGCGATGCGCTGGTGCTCAATGGCCGTAAATGGTTCGTCACCGGCGCCGCACATCCGCACTGCAGGCTGCTGATCGTGATGTGCGAGAGCGGCGGCGACGGCGGCCAAGCGTCAAAGCACGGCCGGCACAGCCTGGTGCTGGTGCCGATGGACACGCCGGGCCTGCGCCTGGTGCGCAACATTGCCATCATGCAACACCATGCGCTCGAAGGACATTGCGAAATCGTGCTGCAGAACGTGCGCGTGCCGGCCGCGAACCTGCTGGGAGCCGAGGGCGCGGGGTTCGCGATGGCGCAGGCACGGCTCGGGCCGGGCCGCATCCACCACTGCATGCGCACCATCGGCCAGTGCGAACTCGCGCTGGCGCTGGCCTGCGAGCGCACCTTGGAGCGGCGCGCCTTCGGCAAGTACCTGGCCGACTTTTCCAACGTGCAGGAGTGGATCGCCGAGTCGCGCCTGGAGATCGACCAGGCGCGGCTGCTGGTGCTGCGCGCCGCGTGGGCGCTGGACCAGGACGCCCATGCGGACCTAAGCGCACAAAGCCGGGCCGACGTGGCCGGCATCAAGGTGGTGGCGGCGCGGCTGCAAACCCGCGTGGTGGACCGTGCCATGCAGGTGTTCGGCGCCATGGGCCTGTCGCCCGACACCCCGCTGGCCTATTTCTGGACCTGGGGCCGTGCCCTGCACCTGATGGACGGGCCCGACGAGGTGCACCTGCGCAGCGTGGCGCGGCACGAATTGGCGCGGGCGCGCGAGAGGCGCGGCGCGACGGCCGCCTACTTCACCACGCCCGAGCAACTGCTGGCGCCGCCGCGCATCCGCTGAGTCGGCGCGTCCGTGCGAGTTCGGGGTCGGATCGGGCGACAGCCCTTGCAAGCCCTGCGCAGGGTGCTATTGAAATAGCGGAGAACCTAGAGCGTGAGCACCACCAGCGCCGCCAGCGGCGCGGTCTCGGCGCGCAGCACGCGCGGGCCCAGCGTGACCGGCACGAAACCGGCCTCCAGCGCGGCGGCCTGTTCGGCTGGCGTCAGGCCCCCTTCGGGGCCGGACAACAGTGTCACAGGGCCGGCGCCGGCCGCGACTTCGCGCAGTGCACGCGCGTCGCCGCGCAGCGACAGCAGCAGTCGCGTGCCGCGAGTCGGCACATCGGGCGGCGCGCCAGCCCCGCCGTTGCGTTCCAGCCAGTCGGCCAGACTTGGCGCGCCGTGCATCGGCGGCACGCGGTTGCGCCCGCACTGCTCGCAGGCCGCGCTCGCCACAGCACGCCAGCGCGCCAGTTTTTTGTCGGCGCGCTCGCCCTTGAGTTTGAGCAGGCTGCGCTCGGCCAGCAGCGGCGTGAGGCTGGCCGCGCCGAGCTCGGTGGCCTTTTCCACCAGCCAGTCCATGCGCTCATTGGCGCTGATCGCGGCCAGCAGGTGCACGCTGCGCGCCGCTTCGCGTTCCACGGGGTCATGTGCGCCAACCGCCACCTGCACGGCGCTGCGGCCCATGCGGGTCACGCTGGCCTCCCATTCGCCGCCCGTGCCATTGAACAGCGTGATGGCGTGGCCAGGCTGCAGGCGCAGCACCTGCACGTGGCGTGCGGCGTCTGCGGGCAGCTCCAGCATGGCGCCGGTGGCGAGCGGCACGGGGCAGTAAAAGCGCGGCATCAAATAGTCAATACTATGAAAATAATAGCTAACAGTGAATATACGGTATCGGCTTCAGGTGCTTTCTCTTCAAACTCTGCCATACGCATAGCCCGTCGCAGCCTCGGTGCCCTCGACCCGGTCGATCAGCCGCAGCAGGGGCGTGAGCTCGCGGTAACGGCTCGCGGTGGCGCGAATGTAGCCAATGAAGCGTGGCGTATCGGCGAGGTATTGGGGCTTGCCGTCGCGCAGCGTCAGCCGCGCAAAAATACCCGCGACTTTCAGATGGCGCTGCAGGCCCATCCATTCCACACTGCGATAGAACGAGCCGAAGTCACTGTGCCAGTCCTCGAAGTCCAGCAGCCCGGCGCGGCGCGCCTTGTCCCAGTAGCGGACCGTGATGTCGAGCACGAAGTCTTCCTCCCAGCTCAGGAACGCATCGCGCATCAGGCTCGCGATGTCGTACGTGGCCGGGCCGTAGACCGCGTCCTGGAAGTCGAGCACGCCGAGTGCCGGGGACGCAACCATCAGATTTCGGGGCATGAAGTCGCGGTGCACGTACACGCTGGGGGCGGCCAGGTTGTGTGCGACGATGGTGGCAAAGGTTTTGTCCAGTGTCTCGCGCAGCGGGCCTTGCACTGCCACGCCCCGGTGCTGCGTCAGATACCAGTCAGGGAACAGCGCGAGTTCGCGCTGCAGCAGCGCCGCGTCGTAGGGCGGCAGCACGCCGGGGCGCGACGCGCGCTGCCACAGGAGCAGCGCATCGACCGCCTGCAGGTACAGGCCCTGGTTGGCCTGTGGCCGTTCCCGATCGATCACGTCCATCAGGGTTTGCGCACCCAGGTCACTGAGTAGCATGAAGCCGCAGGCTTCGTCCCAGGCGAGCACGCGAGGGACGTTCAAGCCCGCCTCCAGCATCAGCGCGGCGATCCTGACGAAGGGTTCGCTGTTCTCCTGCCCGGGCGGCGCGTCCATGATGATGAAGCTGGTCCCGCTGGCCGAGGTTATGCGCAGGTAGCGCCGAAAGCTCGCATCGGCCGACGCCGTGCACAGGCTCGCACTCAGCAATTGATACGTCGTAGCCACGCCGGCCAGCCAGGTGTGAAAGGCGGTTTCACGTTGCGGGTCGGACCAGGTAACGGCGCTCTCCCGAAGTGCAACAAAGGGTGAAGGCGTGGGCGGAGGATTAAGCAGGCTCATGGATAATCCATTCTACAAACCCGGCCTGTTCCGGGCTGACCGGTTTGCCGGTTTTGTTTCAAGCCTGCTGACCCGACCGACTCGCCTGATGGACCCCTTGATTTGATGGACGACCCCCA
>SCRR01000056.1 GCA_004322085.1 Burkholderiaceae bacterium | reverse complement strand
CCGTCAGGCCGCAGGCGCAGGCGTACAGGGGACGCGGGCCATCCCTAGCGCGGATTGACGACGCGGTCGCCGACCCTTACGCCGTCGGTGATCTCCAGGATCAGCGCGTAGGACAGCTTTTCGAACGGGCGGAACACCATCAGCAGCCCATTGCGTTCGTTCGGCAGTTTCAACTGCTCATGAGCTGGATCGGTGGGGTCGGCCAGGCGCTGTCCGTTCTTCAGGATGGCCAGCACATCGCCGCTCTCGATACCGTCATCGGTACCGCGGTTGATCACCACGACCTGGTTTTGTGCCGCGTTCACGACCGCGCTGCCATAGACCGAAACGATGCGCCCTTTCACTTCGCCTTGCGGCGCGTGCGGCGTATAGCTGAGAAACTGGCGCGGCGGTTCAGGCAAAAGACGGTCACCGACGCGAATCTCTTCCTTTGATGACACGATATCGATGGTGGCCGGCACGATATCGACCTTCGTTTTGCCATCCGCGCTGTCGCTCACGGCACCGGACTGGCCGCGCACCAGCCGTGCCTTGCCCAGGTATTGCGCCTCGTAGCCGAGCACCGCGCCGGTGTCCGGGTCCTTCAGCGGTGTGGCGTTGCGGAACACGCGGAAGTCGATGGTCTTGCCCGAGACATCCTCGAGCGGTGCGCTGGCGTCGCCCAGCGCGTAAGCGCGGTCGCCGCGCGACAGCATGACGCGGTTTTCCTGGGTCGCAACGATGCGCGGCGCATGGGCCAGGCGATTTTCGTCAACGACGATGCCCTCCGTCAGGAAGGGCTCGATCAGGTCCGGCCGCAGCGTGGGCAGTGCCGTGTTGGCCAGGGGTTCGTAGCGTGTGTGGGGCTCCAGGCGTACAGTGGGTATCGACCCCGCCCCATCGCCCGCCCGGCCCATGCGCAACCGGGCACGGCCACTGGATTTGTCCAGATACAGGCTCTGGCCGGGGTAGATCAGGTTCGGGTTGCGGATTTCCTGCAGATTCATGCCCCACAGCTCGGGCCAGCGCCAGGGGTGCGTGAGGTACATGCCCGAGATCCCCCACAGGGTGTCGCCGCGTTTGACGGTATAGCTGTCGGGTGCGTTGGCCGCCAGCTCGCTCAACGGGACACCCGCCTGTGCCACGTGCTGGGCCGTGGCCCGCTGTGTCGGGGTGACCGGATAATTCTGGGCTTGCGCAGGTGCCGCGAGCAGCAGGCTCGCAAGGACGGTGAGGGCCAACAGTGGAGGCCGGATTGCAAGGGTGGTGGTTGCTGTGCTGGTTCCCGCCATCATGTGTTTCATATTGTTTTGCATCCCCGACGCCCCGAAAGAGGGCTGAATCAGACCTTCTGCGCAGGGCAGAAGACCCGGCGAAAATCTTCATTGACTGCAGTTGATTCTCCGCTCAAGCCCTTGATTGGGCAACGTTTATTGGCTTTTGCGGCTGCTGGCGGCCGCAAAAGTAGCGAAAATAGCGACATCCATTTCGAGATTCCATGACCTTGCTTCCGATTCTCCGCTATCCCGACCCCAGACTGAACACGGTCGCCAAGCCGGTGCGCACGGTGGACGCGCGCATCCGCACGCTGGCCGACGACATGCTGCAGACCATGTACGAGGCACAGGGTGTCGGGCTGGCGGCCACCCAGGTCGACGTGCACGAGCGTCTCATCGTGATGGACGTGTCCGACGAGCGCGATCAGCCGCTGGTGCTGATCAACCCCGAAATCATCTGGGCCAGCGCCGAGCGCCATGTCAGCGACGAGGGCTGCCTGTCGGTGCCCGGCATCTACGACGGCGTCGAGCGCGCCGTCGCCGTCACGGTGACCGCGCTGGACGCCCAGGGCGAACTGCGCACGCTGGAGGCCGAAGGCATGCTGGCGGTTTGCATCCAGCATGAGATGGACCACCTGATGGGCAAGGTGTTTGTCGAGTACCTTTCGCCGCTCAAGCGGAACCGCATCAGGACCAAGATGCTCAAAGCCAGACGCGAAGCGGAAAAGGTCTGATCTGCGGCGCCCATTCCTTTCACAGGAGACGGTTCATGCCCATGTGTAAATCGGTGCCGGCAACCGTGGTCGGCCTGCTGCTCGCTGGCTGTGCCGTGTTCTCGCCCGTGCAACCGGGCATGACGCGCGATCAGGTGCAGGCGCGTCTGGGCGCGCCCACCGCGGTGGTGCCGTTGCCGGGGGGCGAGGAGCGGCTGCAGTACTCGGGGCAGCCGCTGGGCCAGACCGCGACCATGGTGGACCTCGACGCCTCGGGCCATGTATTGCGGGATCGCCAGGTCCTGACGGCCGCCGATTTCGCCAGGATCCAGCCCGGCTGGAGCCGCGCCGATGTGCTGCGCGAATTCGGCCGACCGGCAAAGATCGATGGCGTGCGCAGTTGGGATGGCGACGTCTGGACCTATCGCTGGCGCGCGGATGGCGACATGTTCTACTGGGTCTACTTCGACCCGGCCGGCAAGGTCGGGCGCACCCAGCAGGGCATGGAATACTTCAATGCGCCCAATGGCAGGAAATGAGCCTTGGCCGTTTTCCGGTCCTGAATCCTCCCTGGCCGGGCGTGCCGCTCATCCGACCTTGTTCTGATCGATGCGCCTGATTTTCGCCGGAACCCCCGAATTCTCTCGCGCCGCGCTACAGCGGCTGCATGGCGCGGGCCACCAGATTGCGCTGGTGCTGACGCAGCCCGACCGCCCGGCCGGGCGTGGCCTCAAGCTGCACGCCTCGCCGGTCAAGCAGTTCGCACTGGCACACCAGATCGCCGTGGCGCAGCCGCGCAGCCTGCGGCTCGATGGCAAGTATCCCGACGCCGCGGCCGCAGCGCACACGGCCATGGCAGCCGCGCAGGCCGACGCGATGGTGGTCGCCGCGTACGGACTGATCCTGCCGCAATGGGTGCTTGACCTTCCGCGTTGGGGCTGTTTGAACATCCACGCCTCACTGCTGCCGCGCTGGCGCGGCGCTGCGCCGATCCAGCGCGCGATCGAGGCCGGCGACCTGGACACCGGTGTCACCATCATGCAGATGGACGCGGGACTGGACACGGGTGACATGCTGCTGGTACGGTCGCTGCCGATCACGCCGCTCGATACCACCGGCAGCCTGCACGACAAGCTCGCGTCGCTGGGCGCAGACATGATCGTCGAAGCGCTGGAACTGGCCCACCACGGGCGCCTCACGCCCGTCCCGCAGCCGGTCGCCGGTGTGACCTATGCGCACAAGATCGACAAACATGAGGCAGCGATCGACTGGACGCAACCAGCGCCTTTGATTGCACGGCGCATCCGTGCGTTCGACCCATTCCCCGGTGCCGCGAGCCGGCTCGGCAGTGAAGTCATCAAGCTGTGGCGCTCCGAAACTGATAGTGATATATCAATAACCCATAAGAACTTCGGAACGATTTTGTCTGTAAACACGGGTGGCGTCTGTATCGCCTGCGGTACCGGCGTGCTGCGTGTCACCGAGTTGCAGCGCGCCGGCGGTAAGCGCTTGGCGGTGGCCGATTTCCTGCGCGGCTTTGCGCTCGCGCCCGGCATGCGCTTTGGCGGCTGACGAGGGCTTTGCTGGCTGCGCCGCTGCCCTAAAATCGGCGCTTGCCCGTCCTTGCGAGTCTGCTAAGCCATGAACTTCATTCGTTTCGCCGATCTGTGTTCCCAGGGCAAAGTGCGCGGCCAGCGCGTTTTCGTGCGCGCCGACCTCAACGTGCCACTGGACGACGCAGGGCACATTGTCGAAGACACGCGCATCCACGCCGCGCTGACCTGCCTGCGCATGGCGCTCGATGCCGGCGCCGCCGTGATGGTGACCTCGCACCTCGGGCGCCCGACCGAAGGTGAGTTCCATCCGCGCGATTCGCTCGCGCCGGTCGCAGCGCGCCTGGGCGAATTGCTGGGCCGCGAGGTGCCGCTGATTTCCCGTTGGGTCGATGGCTTTTTGCTGGCGGGCCAGGCGCTGGCGCCCGGCCAGCTCGTACTGCTGGAGAACTGCCGCCTCAACCCGGGCGAGAAGAAGTGCGACGAAACCTTGTCCCGGAAGATGGCCGCACTGTGCGATATCTTCGTGCACGATGCCTTCGGCACGGCGCACCGCGCCGAAGCGAGCACTTACGGTATTGCCCAGTACGCGCCGATCGCCTGCGCCGGCCCGCTGCTGGCGTCCGAAATAGATGCCATCCACAGCGCGATGACTGACCCCAGGCGTCCGCTGGTGGCGATCGTGGCGGGTTCCAAGGTGTCGACCAAGCTCACCATCCTCAAAGCCCTGGCCGGCAAGGTCGATCAGCTGATCGTAGGCGGCGGCATCGCCAATACCTTCATGCTCGCCAGCGGTCTGCCGATCGGCAAGAGCCTGGCCGAGCCCGGCCTGTTGACGCAGGCGCGCGCCGTGATCGAGCTCATGAAGGCGCGCGGCGCCGAGGTGCCGATCCCCACCGACGTCGTTACCGCCAAGGAGTTCCGCTCCGATGCCCGGGCCACCATCAAGGCGGCCACCGAGGTGGCGGATGACGACCTGATTCTCGACATCGGCCCGCAGACCACGGCCCGTCTGGCGGCGCAGCTCATGGTGGCGGGCACCATCGTCTGGAATGGCCCGGTCGGGGTGTTCGAGTTCGATGCGTTTGCCAAGGGCACCGAGGGCATCGCGCGCGCGATCGCACACAGCGATGCGTTTTCCATCGCTGGCGGCGGCGACACGCTGGCGGCCATTGCCAAATATGGCATCCAGAAAGACGTCGGCTACATCTCCACCGGCGGCGGCGCCTTTCTCGAGGTGCTGGAAGGCAAGCTGCTTCCCGCGTTCGAGATTCTGGAATGGCGCGCCAGCGATTGACCCGGCTGCGCTGGTGGAGGCGGGCTGCGGCTAGAGGCATTCGCTCGAATCGGGTCCAGGGCCGGCGTCTTGGTAACTGACATGTTCCCCGATTGCGGTGAGAATCCAAAGTCGAAATACAACGGAGACCCCCCATGCCGCGTCGCGCCACCAAGATTGTTGCCACCCTGGGCCCCGCCTCGAGCGATCCGGCGATGCTCGAGCAGATGATCCGGGCCGGTGTCAACGTGGTGCGGCTCAACTTCAGCCACGGCAAGGCACAGGATCAGATCGACCGCGCCACCATGGTGCGCGAGGCGGCCCGGCGCGCCGGCCGCGAAGTGGCCATCATGGCCGACCTGCAAGGCCCCAAGATTCGCGTTGGCGTGTTTGCGCAGGGCAAGGTGCTGCTGGTACAAGGGCAGCAGTTTGTGCTCGATGCATCGCGCACCGAGCCGGGCGACATCGACGGCGTCGGGCTCGACTACAAGGAGCTGCCGCGCGACGTCAAGTCCGGCGATTTGCTGCTGCTCAACGACGGCCTGATCGTCTTGACCGTCGACAACGTGCGCGGCGATCAGGTGCATACCACAGTCAAAGTCGGCGGCGAACTGTCCAACAACAAGGGCATCAACAAGCAGGGAGGCGGCCTGACTGCGCCGGCGCTCACGGCCAAGGACATCGACGACATCAAGACCGCGATGAGCTTTCAGGCCGACTATCTCGCGGTCAGCTTTCCGAAGAATTCGACCGACATGGAAATGGCGCGCCAGCTCGCCAATGTGGCCGCGGCGCCGTACCAGCACAAGCCGGGCCTGATCGCCAAGATCGAGCGCGCCGAGGCGATTCCGCGGCTCGAAGAGATCCTCAAGGCCAGCGACGGCATCATGGTGGCGCGCGGCGACCTGGCGATCGAAGTCGGCAACGCGGTGGTGCCGGCGCTGCAAAAACGCATGATCCGCATGGCGCGCGAGATGGACCGGCTGGTGATCACCGCTACCCAGATGATGGAGAGCATGATCGCCAACCCGGTGCCCACGCGCGCGGAAGTCAGCGACGTGGCCAACGCCGTGCTGGACGGCACTGATGCGGTCATGCTGTCGGCCGAGACCGCCGCCGGCAAGTACCCGCTCGAGACGGTGCAGGAGATGGCGAAGATCTGCGAGGAAGCCGACAAGGCGGAATACACGGAACTGGAGGCCGATTTTTCGGGCAAGAAATTTGGCCGCATCGACCAGTCGATTGCCATGGGCGCGCTGTTCACCGCGCACCACCTGGGCGCCAAGGCCATCGTCGCGCTGACCGACAGCGGCTCCACCCCGCTGTGGATGAGCCGGCACCGCATCCACGTGCCGATCTATGCGCTCACGCCGCGCGTGGCCACGCAGCGCAAGATGGCGCTGTACCGCAACGTGCGCCCGCTGCTGATGGGCACCAGCGTCGATCGGGACACCGCGCTGGCCGAGGCCGAAGGCCACTTGAAGAGCCGGGGCATCGTGCATCGCGGCGATGTGTATGCCATCACCTGCGGCGAGCCGATGGGCGCACCGGGCGGCACCAACATGCTGAAGATTTGCCAGGTCGGTTGACACCACCTCGCAAAGCACCCACGACCGGGGCGTCATCCGGCGACACGTTAAAATTGGCGCCGGTTACCAAGCGGTTACCATTCTGTTCAGCGCCGGCCAGGTGCCGGTTTTCAACTCTCTGGGAACATTCATCATGGCACTCGTTTCGATGCGCGAGCTGCTGGACCATGCCGCCACCCGTGGCTACGGCATTCCGGCTTTCAACGTCAACAACCTCGAGCAGGTGCAGGCCGTGATGTCGGCGGCCGATGAGGTCGGCGCGCCCGTGATCCTGCAGGCCAGCGCCGGCGCGCGCAAGTACGCGGGCGAGTCCTTCATCAAGCACCTGATCGGGGCCGCGATCGAGGCGTATCCGAAGATTCCGCTGGTAATGCACCAGGACCACGGCCAGAGCCCTGACGTGTGCCGCAGCGCCATCAGCCTGGGTTTCTCCTCGGTGATGATGGACGGCTCGCTGCAGGCCGACGGCAAGACCATCGCCGACTACGACTACAACGTGGA
>SCRR01000055.1 GCA_004322085.1 Burkholderiaceae bacterium | reverse complement strand
TGCGCTGGACGGCGCGGTGGCGCGCCTGTCGCAAGCCACGGACCGCGGCGCCTTTCTCGACATCACGCTGGACTTCCTGTTCTACGCCAGCATTCCGCTGGCGTTTGCGCTGGCCGACCCGGCACGCAACGCGCTGGCCGCGGCCATGCTGCTGGCGGCGTTCATCGGCACGAGCAGCAGTTTTTTGACCTTTGCGGTGCTGGCCGCCAAGCGCGACCTGCACAGCGTCAACTATCCCGACAAGTCGTTCTATTTTCTGGGTGGCCTGACCGAAGCGACCGAGACGCTGGCCTGCTTTGCCGCGATGTGCCTGTGGCCACAGCACTTTGCGGCGTTCGCTTATATTTTCGCGGCTTTGTGCTTTGTCACCATTGCGACCCGCATCTGGTGGGGCTGGCGGACCTTCTCCTGAAAGACGCCGCATGAACTACAAAAAAGCCGGTCTGCTCGTTGTGCTGGCCGCGCTGGTGGCGACGTTTTTCGCGCTCGATCTGGAGCGCTACCTGAGCCTTGCCTTTCTCAAGCAAAGCCAGTCGGACTTTGCAGACCTTTATGCACACAGGCCGCTGCAGATCGCGCTGGCCTATTTTGTGATCTATGTGGCGGTAACGGCGTTGTCCATTCCGGGCGCCGCCGTGATGACACTGGCCGGCGGCGCGATTTTCGGGCTCGGCTGGGGCACACTGATCGTTTCGTTCGCCGCCAGCGCAGGCGCCACCCTGGCCTTTCTGAGCGCGCGTTATGTGCTGCGCGCCAGCATCGAGTCGCGCTTCACCAGCCGCCTGGCCGAGATCAACCAGGGAGTGGAGAAGGACGGCGCGTGGTACCTCTTTACGCTGCGGCTCGTGCCGCTGGTGCCATTCTTCGTAATCAATCTGGTGATGGGGCTGACCCGCATGAAGACGGCCACGTTCTATGCGGTCAGCCAGCTCGGCATGCTGGCGGGCACGGCCGTGTACGTGAATGCCGGTACACAGCTGGCGCGGCTCGATTCGCTCAAGGGCATTTTGAGTCCGGCCCTGATAGCCTCGTTCGCGCTGCTCGGACTGTTTCCGCTGCTGGCACGCCAGATCGTGGGCGCACTGGCGCGACGCAAGGTGTACGCGCGCTGGGCCGGCGAGCGCCCGCGCCGCTTCGAGCGCAATCTGATCGTGATCGGTGCCGGCGCGGGAGGACTGGTCTCGGCCTATATCGCGGCCGCAGTCAAGGCCAAGGTCACGCTGGTGGAGGCGCACAAAATGGGCGGCGACTGCCTCAACTACGGCTGCGTGCCAAGCAAGGCGCTGATCAGCAGCGCGCGGCTCGCGCACCAGATGCGCCACGGCGCGCGCTATGGGTTGGGCGACATGGAGCCCGCGTTCAGTTTCAAGGCCGTGATGCAGCGCGTGCAGGACGTGATCGCCGCGATCGCGCCGCACGACAGCGTGGAACGCTACAGGGGGCTGGGCGTTGACGTGTTGCAGGGCCACGCCAGGATCGTGAACCCGTGGACGGTGGAAATCACCGCCGGCGATGGCACCCGGCAGCGTCTCACCACCCGCAGCATCGTGATCGCGGCTGGTAGTCGACCCGTGGTGCCCTCGCTGCCCGGCCTGGACGACGTGGGGTACCTGACCAGCGACACGCTGTGGGAAGAATTTGCGAGATTGGACACGGTGCCGCAGCGCCTGCTGGTGCTGGGCGGCGGGCCGATCGGCTGCGAGCTGGCGCAAAGTTTTCAAAGGTTGGGCGCGCAGGTAACACAGGTCGAGATGGCCCCGCGCCTGATGCTGCGGGAGGACGAAACCGTCTCGGCGCTGGTGCGCCAGGCGCTGGAGCATGACGGTGTGAAGGTGCTGGCGCAGCACCAGGCGCTGCGTTTTGAGAAGAAGGGCGAAGTCAAAATCGCCGTGCTGGAACACGACGGCGCACAGGTGCACATCGAATTCGATGCGCTGCTGTGCGCCGTGGGCCGGGCCGCGCGGCTCACCGGCTACGGGCTGGAAGAACTGGGCATCCCGACCGACAGGGTTGTGGTCACCAACGACTATCTGCAGACCCTGTACCCCAACATCTTCGCGGTGGGTGACGTGGCGGGCCCGTACCAGTTCACCCACGTTGCCGCGCACCAGGCCTGGTACGCGGCCGTGAACGCGCTGTTTGGGGATTTCCGCAAATTCAAGGCCGATTACACGGTGATTCCGTGGGCCGCCTTCACCGACCCGGAAGTCGCGCGCGTCGGCCTCAATGAGCAGGAAGCGCGGGAGAGGGGCGTCGCCTACGAACTCACCCGCTACGACATGGACGAGCTGGACCGGCAGATCTGCGACGAAGGCGCCGGGCACAAGACGCATGGCTACGTGCAGGTGCTCACGGTGCCCGGCAAGGACAGGATTCTGGGCGCGATCATCGTCGCGGCGCATGCAGGCGATCTGCTCGCTGAATACGTGCTGGCCATGAAGCACGGGCTGGGCTTGAATCAATTACTCGCTACCATTCACACTTATCCCACGCTCGCCGAGGCCAACAAATACGCGGCGGGGGAATGGAAGCGCGCCCACGCACCGCAAAAGCTGCTGGCGCTGGCAGACAGGTTTCATCAATGGAAACGGAGATAGCACATGTCATATTGCCGGATGATCAGTCTAATTGCAGTCCTGGTGTGGAGCGGTGTGGCATCCGCCCAGGCCCTGAACCCGTTACCCAGCATTACCGCGGGCGACACCGACAAGCCACCCGCGCCGTGGCAGATTCTTGGTTTCCCGCAAAAAAATACACCCAAGCCTGTCACGCAGTTCGACGAGATCACGCTGGACGGCGCGCGTGTCCTGCGCATTCGCACCGACCGCTCCTACGGCAACCTGGTGGACCAGGCGAGCGGACCGATACCCGGGAAACTGGCCTGGAGCTGGCGAGTGGACCACCCGTTGGCCGGTACCGACATCGCCACCCGCAGCGGTGATGATTCCGCGCTGAAGGTTTGCGTCCTGTTCGCCGAACCACTGGACCACGTGCCGCTGGTGCAGCGCGAGGTGCTCAAGGTCGAGCGCTCGAGCACCGGCCAGGACCTGCCGGCGGCCACGCTGTGCTACCTGTGGGACAGCAAATACCCGCCGGGCACTGCAGGCAACAACGCCTTCACGGCCCGCCTGCGCTTTATCGTGTTGCGGGGCCCCGAGGCGCCACTGGGGGTATGGGCCAACCAGACGCGCGACGTGTCCAAGGACTACAAGCTGCTCTTTGGCGATGAGGATCCGCAAGTACCACCGGTCGCGGGCGTGCTGGTCGGCGCGGACGCCGACAACACGCAGGGACATAGCCTGGCCTATCTGCGCGATTTGCGCTGGCTGCCTTAGGCCGGGCGTCCAGCGACGTGCGCGAGCTCGTCCTGCTCGGGGCCGGCCACGCCCATCTGCAGGTGCTCGCCGCGCTGGCGCGCCGACCGCTCGCCAA
>SCRR01000054.1 GCA_004322085.1 Burkholderiaceae bacterium | reverse complement strand
TTGCCACGCGGATACCTGTTTCGGCGGTTACAAGAGCGTCTGGGATCTCGACAATCAGGAGATGTACCAGAAGTACTTCACGCAGGAAGCCATCCAGCGCCTCGGCACGGTGTAACGGCATCCCTGCGGACAAGCGGTATCTTGAGGGCGCGTCGCAAGACGCGCCCTTTTTCGTTGCCTGCGGCTCGCAGGGTTCGACGCCTGTCATGGGGGTGTTGCTGCCGTACGGCCAGGGCCGTGTTGCGCAGGTAGAATGCGCTGCTGCAGGCGGTGTTGCGGCTTGTCCGCCGCCTGAATCCCCGGCCCGATTTCCGGGCCTGCCCGGCCTTGTCGCAAAGGATTTTTACGAAAACCCGTCCGTACGCGATCTTTGCGGTGGTGGCCACGGCGCTTGCCATGATGTCGGTGGACGCGACAATCGTGGCCACGGCCCTGCATGCCCTGCAACGCGACCTCGACGCACCCATCACCTGGGCCGGGTGGACGATCACCGCGTTTGCCCTTGGGCTGGTGCTCGTGTTGCCGGCCGCCGGCTGGCTGAGTGAACGCCATGGCAGGCGCCGGGTGTTTCTGGCGTCCGTGGGGTTGTTCACGTTTGCGTCCTTGTGCTGCGGGTTCGCGGACAACATCTATCTGCTCGTGGCCCTGCGCTTCGTGCAGGCGGTGGGCGGCGCCGGATTCACCCCGTCCGCAACCGGAATCATCGTCGAACATTTCGGTGCCGGGCGCGACAAGGCGCTGGGTTTGTTCGAAGGGCTGTTCGCGGTGGGCGCGATGAGCGGTCCGATCTTCGGCGGGCTGTTTGTCACCTATGCCTCGTGGCGCTGGATCTTCTGGGTGAACGTCCCGCTCGGTGTGCTGCTCGTGGTCCTGGCGTTGTACTTCGTGCCCCCCGATGCGCCGTCGGGAAATCGTGCCCAGCGCCAATCCCTCGACCTTGCCGGGATGCTGGCGCTCGGCGGGCATGTGCTGGGCGTGATGTTCGCGTTCAACGCGCTGGAAGGTGGCTTTGCAGCACTGCTCGAACCCGCGTTCTGGCTGCCGGCTGCCGCGGCACTGGCCGCACTGGCGTATTTCGTGGTGCATACCCGCGCGTGCGCGCACCCTTTCATTGCCGTGTCGTTCATGGTGGGTGCGGGCTACCGGCAGGTGAACCTCGTCAACGTGGGCGGCGGTGTGGTGGAAGGTGTGGTCGCGCTGATTCCGCTCTACGCCGTCACGCGCTACGGATTGTCTGCCCTTGAATCCGGCACCCTGTTGACGGCGCAGGGAGCGGCCGTGATCGTCAGCTCCGGCCTTGCAGCGCTGGCCCTGCGTCACACGAGCTATCGATGGCCGATTGCCGTGGGATTGGGCGCCGCAGCGCTGGGTGTCGGGGCGCTGGCTCTGTCGCCGCCGGGCGGATCAGCGTGGACGTGGCTGGCCTGCTGTGCCGCGGTCGTGGGCTTCGGTGCGGGCATCATGTCGCCCGCCAGCCGCAACGCCGGCCTGCAGTTGGCGCCGGAAAGCGCGCCGATGCTGGCCGCGCTGCGTACCATGTGCTTCTGCATCGGCTCGATCGCGGCTGTGTCGTTGACCACCGCCCTGATCGCCGGTTCCACGAACGCCGGGGCGGTGCAGGCCGCGGCATGTGTGTTGTGGTGCGTGGCGTTGCTGGCGCTGCTGCCGGCGGTGCGCGGCATTCCGGAGCATCGCGGTGCGTGGTAGCGGCGAGATGTCGGGCACGGCAGGTCATTCAGAGCGTCCTTAGCGCAGGGCGAAGGGGTCCGCGTCCATCCATGCTGGAAAGTGCTGGCGAAATGCCGCCAGTGCCGCGGCGTCGAGCGTGACGGTTGCCGCCTGTTCCTGTCCACCAAGTTCGACAAGCGGTTGGCCCAGGTGGTCCAGCACCGCGCTGTTGCCGGGGTAGGAAATCTGGTTGCCGTCCGTGCCGGTGCGGTTAACGCCGGCGCAATAGCACAGGTTCTCGATGGCGCGGGCGCGCAGCAATGTCCGCCACGCATGGGTGCGGGCGTCGGGCCAGTTCGCCACGAACAACGCCAGGTCGTAGTCGAAGCCCCCGCCACTGGTGTAGCCGTTGCGCAGGAAGACGGGGAAGCGCAGGTCGTAGCAGACCAAGGGACAGATCTTCCAGCCCCGGTATTCGACGACCAGCCGCGGGCCGCCGGGCGCGTAGCGCTTGTGCTCGTCCGCATAGCGGAACAGGTGGCGCTTGTCGTAGTGGTGCAGTGCGCCTTCCGGCGTGGCAAACAGCAGGCGATTGTAGACGCGATCGCCGTCGCGCAACTGCACCGAGCCGGTGACGGCGGCGCCAAGCCGCGTCGCCAGCGTGTGCAGCCACGCCACCGTCGGGCCGTCCATCGTTTCCGCGTTGTGGATCGCTTCGTTCGAGAAACCGCTGGTGAAGGTTTCCGGCAGGATCACGAGGTCGGTTGTGCCCTGCAAAGGCGCGCACAAGGCCGCGTAATAATCGTGGTTTGCCGCTGGGTCGCGCCAGCGCGTGGCGCCCTGGACGATGGAAATCTTCAGATCTTGCATAGCTTTTCCGCCCCGGCTTGCAACGTGGCTGGGCTTTTCGCAAAGCAGAAGCGTACCAGCCGCGCGTCGGGCGGCACCTCGCAGAACGCCGACACCGGAATCGCGGCCACACCCGCTTTGCGCACCAGCCATTGGCAGAACGTGGCGTCGTCATCGTCACTGATGGCGGAGTAGTCCGCCAGCTGGAAGAAGCCGCCATGCACGGACAGCAGCCGGAAGCGCGAGCCAGCCAGCAGCGCACGGAACGCGTCGCGCTTGGCCTGGTAGAACGTCGCCAGCCCCTGAGCGTGTTCCGGGTGGTCCTTCATCACTTCCGCAAACGCGCGTTGCGCCGGGCGGAAGGTACAGAACGTGAGGAATTGATGGACCTTGCGGAACTCCGCCATCAACGGCGCCGGCGCGACGCAGTAGCCGACTTTCCAGCCCGTGCAATGCCAGGTCTTGCCGAAGGAGGAAATGATGAACGCGCGCTGTGCGAGTGCGGGGTGGCGCGAGGCGCTCTGGTGTGCGGCACTGTCGTAGACCATGTGTTCGTAGACTTCATCCGCGATCACCAGCAGATCGTGGCGTTCGGCGAGTTCGGCCAGCGCGTCGAGGTCGGCGGCCGTGAACACCGCGCCGGACGGGTTGTGCGGCGTGTTGACGATGATCATGCGCGTGCGGGGCGTGATGGCCTGCGCCACGCGCTGCCAGTCCACGGAAAAGTCCGGCAACGCCAGCGGCACGTGCACGGTGCGGCCACCGGCGAGCGTGATGGCGGGTTCATAGGCGTCGTAGCTCGGGTCCAGCACGATCACCTCGTCGTCCGCGTGCACGGCACAGGCCACGGCAGCAAAGATCGCCGCGGTACCACCGGAGGTCACGGTGATTTCCGTGCCCACGTCGATCTGGCGACCGTACAGGCGTTGCACCTTCAGCGCGATCTGCTCGCGCAGCGGCTGGATGCCGGCCATCGGCGCGTACTGGTTGAAGCCGGCGTTCATGGCCCGGGTCAGCGCTTCGCGTAGCGCCGTGGGTGTTTCGTAGTCTGGAAAACCCTGGCCGAGATTCACTGCGTGGTGGTCCAGCGCGAGCTGACTCATGACCGTGAAGATCGTGGTGCCGACTTTCGGAAGTTTGGTTTGCATGGAGATGTGCGGTGCCAAGCTATGGAGCCTGGCCCATTGTGAACCAGCATGCAGCCGGGATTGGCTGCCGCTGTACCGACGGTGGTCCCAGCCCTCAGGCGTCAGGCCAATTCCTTCACTTGAAGGCGCATGACAGCGCGCACGAAACCGAGGATGTGCTGCTGGATCGCTAGGGCCCGTACGAATGGAATTGTTGACTTTAACCAGAGTCGACACTGCCGGCGACACCGCCTCACCTCAAAGGGGTATTTTTCGACACCTCGTCAATTCGGTTCGCGTCCAGGGCGCGACGTGCCTGGAAGACGGTTTCGAGGACGCCATCGTCGTCAGGACCGTGGCCGGGCAAGTACCGCAAGCGCCTGCGCACCAGAGACCTGCAGGAACGGCTTGGGCGAGGGGGTCCGTCGTCGGGGCGCATCGCTTGCATGCTTCACCAGTATCGCCATCGCATGTGACCGGTTCTGATGTTCGCGATGACCGCGATCCTGGCGCTGATACCGCTGAACGTTGTCATTGTTGCTGATGCCGGTGGCAGCGAAGACTTCCTGGTATGGGTGACGCGCACCTGCCGGTGCACGTTCCGACGGCCGGTTGCACGACACAGAAGCGGTAACGCGTAAACGGCTGCGCACCCCCGTGGACGAAGCTGGCCGCATAACCGGCGCCACAACGAAACCACGCAGGTTTTCAGCCGGTGGCTTGTCATATCGGTATATAAAGATATATATAACGATACATGAGAATGTATTCAGGCTTCGCCAATGTCCGGTTGTACCGGCCATGTCCGGCAGACGCAGCATGGTCCATGGCCCGCCTGCGCGCTGGTGAAGACGCCGTGGAGTGCGTTGTGCCTGGCAGCGTCGACAGCGAAGTGCTTGTGCTGCTGCCCGGCGGCAAATCGCCGGCGCAGCCATCGTCACGAATGGAAGTGTCGAAACGCTCAACCTGCGCCAAGCAGGAAGGTCAACGCACTGATCAACGCGCCACACGTGATTGCGGCGGTGGCGGACAACCCCCGCGGCAACTGACCCACTGCCAGACCATTCACGAGGAGATTGCCGATGCACTTGCGGAATGCCGGGCGCTATTGTTCTTTTCCATGGCGTTGCCGATCCTTGCCGCGGCGCGCGCGCCGTTGACCGTGGCGCACGCTGGCTCCATGGGTGCCGTGATGGACAACGGCCTTGGCCCGGCCTTCGATGCCGCGCATGACTCCACCTTCCGCGGCGTCGGCCAGGGCTCCTACGGGCTGGCTCACCTGATCGCCGGCAGGCAGAGGCGGCCGGACGTCTTTGTCGCCATCACGCCAGGGCCGATCCGCATCGTGCAGGACGCTGGACTGATGGATGCCGCGGTGCCGGTGGCAAGCACGCAGATGGTGATTGCCTACAGCCCCAAGAGCCGCTTCGTCGAGCAGTTCCAGGCCGCCGCGGACGGCAAGGTGCCATGGTACAGGGTGCTGCAGCAGAAGGGCCTGCGCTTCGGCCGCACCGACCCGCGTACCGATCCGCAGGGTCGCAACATCGTTCTGACCATGCAACTCGCGGAGCGCTACTACGGCTACAGCCCTGCGAAGGGCGATGCCCTGCAGCCTCCCAGGTGAGGACGTTGCGACGCCACCATGGCGGCGCGCGCGCCGTCGGTCCGACGCCGACGCTCGAAGGCGCGCATCCGCCGGCAAGTCCTGCGCGGGGATCCACGGGAACGGATCAAAAGGAGTGACGGGTCAGGCCCGGGGTTGGCGGGCAGACTGTCTCGTCCGTCGCTATATGCATGTAAACATAGCGTTATTCAAGGACGAGTCATGAAAGCGATGCTGGAAAGAATAACCTTGCTCTGCGCCGTGCTGCTGATCGCGTTGCCGGCCTTGGGATACGGACAGAGTACGGAAAACGCAGGGCCCCCGCAGCCTGACAATCCTGATCTGCTGGATACACTGCATCGGAATCAGGTCATCACGGACGCGCAATACGCCCAGCTCAAGAAGCAGCAGGAAGAAAGGCAGGAAAGGGAGGCCCTGCGGGAAAAGGCGACCGCCGCCCATCTCGATCTGCTGCCGGATCGCATTTACGGCTTCATCCAGTTCGATGCGCCGCTGTCGGTGGACGATGGCCAGGCGCTGGGAACGCGTAGCTTGTTGCGCCGTTTCTATCTGTTCTTCCGCAAGGAGGTCGCACCGGATTGGAGCTACGCGACCGCGTTCGGCTATAGCAATGGCAGCCCGTATTTCGACTACGGCTATGTGACCTACCACGGCCTGCGCGTCGCGGGTCTTCCGCTTGCCATCAGCGGCGGCTACTACAAGGTCCCGGGCACGCTCGCGTATCCGGTGTCGCCCAAGGATCTGACGTTCATGGAATATGCACTGCCCGTCGACGCGCTCAAGCCGTCCAAGAGCGTGGGGCTGAAAGTCGCCACGCACGGAACGCGCTGGTCACTCGCGATGGCCGGCACGCAGGGCGGCTACACGCAGAAAGCCGAGCCCGGCGTGGAAGGCCGCTGGGGCGTCAGCCTGCGCGGGACGCTGGTGCCGTGGCTCGCGCAGGACGGCTTGTGGGAGATCGGCACCAGCCTTGCGTGGCGCGAGGCCGACAGCAACCACAAAGCGGAATTCAGTGACCGGCCGGAAGCCTACGTGGTCGGTACGAAACTGGTGGATACCGGGATCATCCACAACGTGTCGTGGTACTCGCTGGCCGGCTCCGAAACGCTGTTGCAGACCGGCCCGTTCGAACTGCAGGCCGAGTATCTCCTCAAGCAGGTCAACCGCGACGGCGCGCCACACCTGACGTTCCCGGGCTGGTACGCCCAGGCCACGTGGAGCCTGACCGGCGAGTCACGCCCCTACGACATCGCCGAAGGCAAGCTCGGCGGCATCACGCCGCGGCACCCGCTGGGTAGCGGCGGCTGGGGGGCGTGGCAGCTTGCCGCGCGTTACAGTGCACTCGACCTCACCAACAACGACGTTCATGGCGGACTCGAACGCAACATCACGCTCGGGGTCAACTGGTTCCCGATCAAGTGGGTAAAGCTGATGCTCAATGCCATCCGTGTCCTGCCGGTCGACGGAGGGCCCCACCCCAATCAGTCAACCACCATCATGATGCTGCGCATGCAGGGGATGTTCTGAGGCTGCAGGAGGTCCGGCACGTGGCAACTGCCCAAGGTAGCCCGTTCAGGCCGGGGCGTAAGTGTCGATGAAATTCTTCAGCAACCGGTGCCCGTGTTCCGTCAGGATGGATTCGGGGTGGAACTGCACGCTTTCGATCGGCAGGGTACGGTGCCGCAGGCCCATCACCTCGTCCACGGTGCCGTCCGCGGTCTGCGTCCATGCGGTGAGCTTCAGGCATTCCGGCAGCGTGTCGCGTTCCACCACCAGCGAGTGGTAGCGGGTGGCGTTGTAGGGGCTGGGCAAGCCGGCGAACACGCCTTCGCCGGTGTGGTAAATGGGCGAGATCTTGCCGTGCATCACGTGGTGCGCGCGTACCACGCGGCCGCCGAAGGCCTGGCCGATGGCTTGATGGCCGAGGCATACGCCGAGAATCGGAAATTGGCCCTGCAGCGTGCGGATGAGCTCGATGCAGATGCCGGCTTCGTTCGGCGTGCACGGGCCGGGTGACAGGACGATATGCGACGGATGTTTGGCGGCGACTTCCGTCACCGTGATCTCGTCGTTGCGATGCACCTCCACTTCCGCGCCCAGTTCACCTAGGTACTGGACGATGTTGTAGGTGAAGGAATCGTAATTGTCGATCATGAGAATCATGGCGTTACCTTTCGAGACTGAAACACAGGTCAAGGCTGAAACGGCGGCAGCCTGCCGCGCGGCGGCGGCGGAGCACATCAAGGTTTCAGCAACGCCAACGATTCATGGGTGGAATTCCATATCCAAACTCGTATTGTAGTTCTGTGTGCCGGCCGTGCACGAACTCGACCGCGCGCTTGTGGTCTACTGGACATTGGCGTCGGCGCGCTGGTCGAGTGCGGCAGGCGCCTTGATACCACATATATTCATGACACCGAGAGGAGCAGCAATGAGCAATCTGGACAAGTTCTACATCAATGGGGAATGGGTTGCGCCGGCGTCCGATGCGCACCCGTTCAGCGTCACGAACCCCGCCACGGAAGGGTCCGAAGGCCAGGTATTCCTGGCCGGCAAGACCGACGTGGATCGCGCCATCCAGGCGGCGTGCGATGCCTTCGAGACGTTCTCGCAGACGCCGCTGGCCGAACGCGTGAAGATGCTGGAGCGCGTGCTCGCCGGTTACCAGAAGCACATGCAGGAGATGGCGCAGGCCATCAGCAACGAGATGGGCGCGCCGCTGCATACGCTGGCCATCGGCGCACAGGTTCCACTGGGTTTGATGCACGTGAAGACGGCGCTGGATGCGGCGAAGAACTTCCAGTTCGAACGTCGCATGGGCTCTGCCGTGGTGCGCCGCGAGCCGGCCGGGGTGTGCGCGCTCATCACGCCGTGGAACTGGCCGATGAACCAGGTGGCGTGCAAGGTGGCGCCGGCGCTGGTGGCGGGCTGCACGATGATCCTGAAGCCGAGCGAATTCGCGCCGCTGTCGGCGAACCTGTTCGCGCAGATCATGCACGAGGCGGGCTTGCCGAAAGGCGTGTTCAACATGATCTACGGCGATGGCGCGGAAGTGGGGCCGATGCTGTCCTCCGACCCGCGCGTGGACATGGTGTCGCTGACCGGTTCGTCGCGGGCCGGGGAATCCGTCAGCCGCGAGGCGGCGCCGACGTTCAAGCGTGTGGCGCTGGAACTGGGCGGCAAGTCAGCGAACATCATCCTGCCGGATGCGGATCTGGAAAAGGCCGTGACGAACGGTGTGCGCGTGATGATGGGCAACACCGGCCAGAGCTGCAACGCACCGTCGCGCATGCTGGTCCAGCAAGACCAGCTGGCACAGGCCGAAGCGATTGCCGCAAAAACCTGCGCCACGCTCAAGGTCGGCGATCCGAACGACAAGGACACGGCGCTCGGCCCGATCGCGAACCAGCGCCAGTACGAGCGCGTGCAGCAGCTCATCAACAAGGGTATCGAGGAAGGCGCGAAGCTTGTGTGCGGCGGGCCGGGCCGGCCCGAAGGCATCAAGCAGGGCTACTTCGCGCGGCCCACGGTGTTCAGCAACGTCAACAACGACATGGAGATCGCGCGCAAGGAAATCTTCGGCCCGGTGCTCACGATGATTCCCTACAAGACCGTGGAAGATGCGATCCGCATCGCCAACGATACCGACTATGGCTTGTCCGGCTACGTCTACGGCAAGACCGAAGGTGAAGCCGCGAAAGTCGCAAACCGCTTGCGTACCGGCCAAGTGCACCTGAACGGCGCACAGTTCGAGATGAACACGCCGGCGCCGTTCGGCGGCTACAAACATTCCGGCCTCGGCCGCGAATGGGGTGAATACGGGTTGGAGGAATTCCTCGAAGCGAAGTCGGTGTTTCACAACGCTTGAGGCGCTGGGCGGCGAGCAGCCGGAAGACCGCAAAGGTCGGATGGTTGCTTGCCGCTTCTTGAATCCCCGCCATCCTTGTTGCCAGCGGGCTGGCTCCCGCAGGTGTTTGTCGTCGCACGGGTTTCTGTTTGTCGGAGCGTGCCTGCGCGCGACTGGCATTTCGATTCCGAATCCACGCCGCCGTGGCGGCTGGATGCAGTAAAGTGGCCGCGCCATGACGACTGAAATCTCACTCGTGCGGCTGGCGCGCAAGTGGTCGCGCGACCTCGCGGGACTCGAATTCCACACGCCCAGCCACGTCTACAACCCGCTGGACTACGCCTGGGACGGCTACCACCAGTATCTGGAACGCTTCGGTGAAGGCACGGGACGCGTGCTGCTGGTGGGCATGAACCCGGGCCCATGGGGCATGACGCAGACCGGCGTGCCATTCGGCAACATCTCTGCCGTGCGCGGCTGGTTCCACATCGACACCCGGCTCATGCCACATCACCTGCCGCTGCAGCATGAGAAGTACCCGATTCTCGGCATGGCCTGCCACCGCGACGAAGGCAGCGGCAAACGGCTGTGGGGCTGGGTACAGGACCGGGTCGGAACGCCGGAACAGTTTTTCGAACGCTTCTTCGTGTGGAACTACTGCCCGCTGCTGTTCCTGGCGAAGAACCGCAACCTCATTCCCGGCGCCCTGAAAGCTGCCGAATCGCGGCCGCTGGATGCGCTATGTGATGAAGCACTGGCCCACGCCGTCCGCGTGCTGAAACCAGCAGCGATCATGGGCATCGGCCGCTATGCCGTGGACAAGGCGAAAGCCGTGGTCGGCGACAGCGTTCCAGTCGGCTACCTGCACCACCCGAGCCCGGCGAATCCGACCGCGAATGCGCGCTGGCCGGAGCTGGCGGAAGAGGCCTTGCGGCAGTGGTTGCCGGCGCCCTGAACGGATTTGCGGGCGTGCAGCCGGCCGTGGCGTGTGCTAGTGCGCAAGGAGCTTTTCGATCCGGCGCTCCGGGATCAGCCACATGATGGCGACCGCCACGTACAGGGCGTCTGCGATCCAGGCGTGTACGAAAGCCAGCCCGATACCCGCGGCGTAAAGCAGTATCGATATCTTGTTTTTCAGGTCGCAACCGATGGCCTTCGCCAGCGTCGAGTCGTGGCCGTGCAGGCCCGCCAGCAGGTGCGCGAGCAGGTAGTAGGCGAAGGCGGCGCACAGCAGGACGAGACCGTAGATCGCGGCCGGCAGCGCCGCATCGATGTGTTCCTTCATCCACGCCGTGGTGAGCGGAATCAGCGTGAGCCAGAACAGCAGGTGCAGGTTGGCCCACAGCACCTTGCCGTTCACACGCTCTGCGGCGTGCAGCAGATGGTGGTGATTCGTCCAGTAGATGCCGACGTATACGAAGCTCAGCACGTAGGTGAGGAATTGCGGGGCCATGGACAGCAGCGCGTCGAGGTGGGTCCCGCCCGGCGGCTGGATGCCGAGCACCATGACCGTGAGTGCGACCGCCATCACGCCGTCGCTGAAGGCTTCCAGTCGGTTGGTGTTCATGTCGTCGAAGGCTTGGAGGTTGATGGAACAGCGCGACGTCAGCTTGCGGCAGTGTGCGATTCCAAGGGGGCCGGAGGGCGGTGCCGCAGGCGCCGCCACCACGCCGAGAGCGCTTCGAAGGCCAGATAGAACACCGGCGTCGTGAACAGTGTCAGGAACTGCGAAACGAGCAGGCCGCCGACGATGGCGATGCCCATTGGTACCCGCAGTTCCGAGCCGGTGCCTATGCCGATGGCCAGTGGTAGGGCGCCGAGCATGGCGGCGAGCGAAGTCATGACGATCGGCCGGAAGCGCACCAGACAGGCCTCGAAGATCGCCTCGGCGGGCGCGAGCTGGCGCGTGCGCCGGGCGTCGATCGCGAAGTCGATCATGAGGATGGCGTTCTTCTGCACGATGCCCATGAGCAGGATGACACCGATGATCGACACCACGTCGAGTTCCGACTTGAACAGGATCAACGCCAGCAGCGCGCCGAGCCCGGCGGACGGCAGCGTGGACAGGATCGTGAGCGGGTGCACGAGGCTTTCGTAGAGGATGCCGAGCACGATGTAGATGGTGGCGAGCGCCGCGACGACCAGCAGCGGTTGCTGTGCCGTGGACTGCTTGAACAGCCGCATTTCGCCGGCGCCGCCGCCATGGATGTCGCCCGGCATGTGCAGGTCCAGCATGGCTTGGCGGATGGCGCCCAGCCCCTGGGAGGCGGACACGCCGGGTGCGGTGCTGTAGGAAATGTTCACCACCGGTGTGCCGCCGTCGTGCGAGACCGTGAGCGGCGCCAGCCCGTATTCGATGTGGGCCACGGCGGACAGCGGGACCGCCGTGCCGCTGCGGGTCTTGACATACACGCGGTCGAAGTCGGCCGGCGAAAGCTGGAACTGCGATTTTGTCGTCAGCACCACGCGGTAGGTGTTCAGCGCGTCGTAGACGGTGGCCACCTGGCGTTGCGAGAACGCGTTGTTCAGGGCTGAGTCGATGGAGGCGATGGCGATGCCGAGGCGCGCCGCGGTATCGCGGTCGATGACGACGTTGACCTGCGCTGCGGCCTCGTCGAGGTCGGAACTGACGTCGCTGAGCAGCGGCGAAGCTTTCAGAGCATTCACCAGCCGTGGTGCCCAGACGTAGAGCGCATCCAGATCCTCGCCGCGCAACGCGAACAGGGAAGACGCAGAACTCGTGCGTCCGCCCATGCGGAAATCCTGCACCGCGCTCAGGTAGATGCTGGCGCCGATGATGTGCGCGAATTTCGGTCGCAGGCGGCTGATGACGTGCTGCACGCTCGCGTTGCGCTGTGCGCGCGGCTTCAGGGATACGAACAGCGTGCCGCGGTTCGACCCGCCGTGCCAGCCGGTGCCGCCGGTGAAGCCGGACACCGACGCGACCGCCGGGTCGGCAAGCAGGATCTTTGTTGCAGCTTCGATCTTCTGCGACATGGCGTCGAAGCTGATGCTGGAGTCGGCTACCACCATGCCGCGCATCTGGCCGGTGTCCTGCTGCGGAAACAAGCCTTTCGGCACGGCGGTATACAGCCACAGCGTCAGGCCCAGCGCGCCGAAGGTCACGGCAAACATCGTTACCCGGTGCGTCAGCGCCCAGCGCAGGCCGTGCTCGTAAGCCCGATGCAGGGCATCAAAGACCTGCTCCGCCCACCGTGCGATCCTGCCGCGCGTTTCGGCTGTTTTCTCGGCGTGGAGGAAGCGTCCGCAGAGGCTGGGCGTCAATGTGAGCGACACTACCATGGAAGCGAGGATCGCCATCACCAGCGTGGCGGAGAATTCCCCGAAGAACGTGCCCAGCACGCCGCCCATGAACAGCAGCGGGATGAACACGGCGACCAGCGACAGGGACATGGACACGACGGTGAAGCCGATTTCCTTCGCCCCGGCCAGCGCCGCCTGCAGCGGCTCTTCCCCGGCATCGAGGTGGCGCACGATGTTCTCGATGACAACGATGGCGTCGTCCACCACGAAGCCGACGGAGATCGTCAGTGCCATCAACGACAGATTGTCGAGCGAATAGCCCATGAACCACATGGCGCCGAACGTGGCGGTGATGGCCAGCGGTACGGTGATGCCGGCGATCAGCGTCGGCACCAGCCGGCGCAGGAACAGGAACATCACCATCACCACCAGCGCCAGCGCGATGAGCAGCGTGGCCTGGACTTCGTTGACCGAGGCGCGGATGGTCTGCGTGCGGTCGGTCATCAGCGTCAGTTGCACGCTCGGCGGCAGCCACGCATCAAGCTGCGGAATCAGGGCCTTGACGGCGTCGGCGGTCTTGATGACGTTCGCATCCGACTGCTTGCGCACCATGATGAGGATGGCGCGCTGGTTGTTGAACCACGCGGCCTGCTGGTCGTCCTGCTGGCCGGAACTGATGTCCGCGACGTCGGCCAGCCGCACGGTGGCCCCGTTGTGGTTCGTGAGGATGATGTCGCCATAGCCTGCGGGGTCGCGCAACTGGTCGTTCGCCTCGATCACGAAGGTGCGGCCGTCGTCCTGCAGTGCGCCTTTCGGGGCATAGGCGCTGGCGTTCGCCAAGGCTTGCCGCACGTCGTCGAGCGTCAGGTTCATGGCGGCGAGCTGGGCCGGGTTCACCGCCACGCGCACGGAAGGATTCGCTCCGCCCTGGACTTCCGCATCGGACACACCCGCCACCTGGCGGATGCGTTGTCCGATCACGTTGTTCGCCACCGTGTACAGGTCCTGCACGCTCATTGTCCGGGAGGTCATGGCGAGGATCAGGATCGGCGAGTCGGACGGGTTTGCCTTCTTGTAGACCGGCGGGGTGGGCAGCCCGCTCGGCAAGTCCGTCGCGGCGGCGTTGATGGCAGCCTGCACGTCGCGGGCTGCACCGTTTACGTCGCGGGCCGGGTCGAACTGCAGCACCACGCTGGCGCTGCCCGCGCGGCTGGTGGACACCATCTCCGAAACGCCGGCAATGGCGCCGAGGTGGCGCTCCAGCGGTGTGGCGATGGTCGCCGCCATGGTCTGCGGCGCAGCCCCCGGCTGGGCGGTGGACACGAAGATGTACGGCAGGTTGACTTCCGGCAGCGACGAGATCGGCAGCTGCGTGTAGGCCACCAGCCCGAGGATGAGTACGCCGGCCGCCAGCAGCGACACGGCGATGGGGCGGAGAATGGCGGGCGCGCTGATGTTCATGGCAGCGGGTGCCCGATCGAGTGCGGCGCGGCCGTGCGGCACATCACAGCGGTTCCGCAGCGGTTGCGGTTGCGGGGCGCCGGAAACGCGCGGCGAAGCGGTCGAGGTAGAGATAGATGACCGGCGTGGTGTACAGCGTCAGGAACTGCGATAGCAGCAGCCCGCCGACGATGGAAATGCCGAGCGGCGTGCGCAGCTCCGCGCCGACGCCGTGGCCGAAGGCCAGTGGCACCGCGCCGAGCAGCGCTGCCATGGTCGTCATCATGATCGGCCGGAAGCGCAGCACGCAGGCCTGGAAGATGGCCTCCTCCGGCGACTTGCCCTCGTGGCGTTCCGCATCCAGCGCGAAGTCGATCATCATGATCGCGTTTTTCTTCACGATGCCGATGAGCAGGATGATGCCGACCAGCGAGACGATGGACAGCTCCTCGCCGGTGACGAGCAGCGCCAGCAGCGCCCCGACGCCGGCCGAAGGCAGCGAGGACAGGATCGTGAGCGGGTGGATGTAGCTCTCGTACAGTACGCCCAGCACGATGTAGATGACGAGAATCGCCGCCAGGATCAGCCACGGCGTGCTGGCTTCCGCGCTCTGGTAGGCCGATACCGCGCCCGTGAAGCGGGTGGTGACGGTCGCCGGCAAGCCGATGGATTGCTGGGCGGCGGTGATGGCGGGCAGGGCATCCGACAGCGACGCGCCGGGTGCGAGGTTGAAGGAGATCGTGGTGGCGGGCAGTTCCCCGGCGTGCGTGACCACCAGCGGCCCGACGCCGAGTTCCATGCTGGCGACGGCGGACAACGGCACCATCGAAGCTGGCGTCGCGGTGATCGCGGTCGGCAGGTTCGCGGTGGCATTGGGGTTGGAGGTGGACGGGTTCGTCAGCGCCGGCGTCTGGTTGTTCGCCTTCACGTACAGCTTGTCCAACGCCTTCGGGTCGTTGCGGAATTCCGGCGGCACTTCCATCACCACGCGGTACTGGTTCGTCTGCGTGTAGATGGTCGTGACCTGGCGTTGGCCGAAGGCGTCGTAGAGCGTGTCGTCGATGGCCTGCATCGGCACGCCGAGACGGCTGGCGGCATCGCGGTTGATGGTGAGCTTGAGCCGCAGTCCACGCGCCTGGTCGTCGCTCGTCACGTCCGTGAGGACGGGAGATTTCGCGAGGGCGGCAACCAGCTTCGGCGTCCATGTATCGAGTGCCGTGCCGTCCACGTCCTGCAGGACGTACTGGTATTGCGTGCGGCTGATGGTGCTGCTGATCTGCAGGTCCTGAACCGGCTGCAGGTACAGCGAGATGCCGTTGACGGCGCGCACCGCGTGGTCGATGCGCGCGATGGTGGTTTCCAGCGGGCCGGGCCGCTCGTCGTGCGGCTTGAGCACGATCGTCATGCGTCCCTGGTTGAGCGTGGGGTTGACGGTGCCGGCGCCCACGAACACCGCCACGCTTTGCACGTCCGGGTCCTTGCGCACGACTTCGGCAAGCTGCTGGCTGCGCGCCCACATGGCGGGAAACGAGATCGTCTGCGGCGCGTCGGTGATGCCGATCAGCAGGCCGGTGTCCTGTTCAGGCAGCAGCCCCTTCGGGATCACGACGTACAGCGCGATGGTGAGCACCAGCGTTGCCGCCGCCACCATCAGCGTCGCGAAGCGATGGCGCAGCACGAGGTGCAGGCTGCGCTCGTAGGCGCCCAGCCCGGCGTCGAACATGCGCTCGCTCCAGCGGAACAGGCGGCCGGGCGCGCGGTCCTTGCGCTCGGCCTTCAGCAGCCGCGCGCACATCATCGGCGTGAGCGTGAGCGACACGACTGCGGAAATCGCCACGGCGATGGACAGCACGATGGCGAATTCGCGAAACAGGCGGCCGATGAGCCCTTCCATCAGCAGCAGCGGGATGAACACGGCGATCAGCGACACCGTGAGCGACACCACCGTGAAGCCGATCTGCTTTGCGCCCTTGTGCGCCGCGGTCAGCGGGTCGTCGCCGTCTTCGATGAAGCGCACGATGTTCTCGATCATCACGATCGCGTCGTCGACGACGAAACCGGTGGCGACCGTCAACGCCATCAGTGACAGGTTGTCGAGCGAGAAGCCGCACAGCGCCATGACGCCGAACGTGCCGATCAGCGACAGCGGCAGCGCGATGCTGGGGATGACGGTGGCCCACAGCTTGCGCAGGAACAGGAACATCACCATCACCACCAGCGCGACGGTGAGCAGCAGCGTGAACTGCACGTCCTTTACGGAAGCGCGGATCGTCTGCGTGCGGTCGGACAGCACGGACACCTGCACCGACGGCGGGATCGACGTGGCCAGCTCCGGCAGCAGCGCCTTCACGGCGTCCGCCGCCGCGATGATGTTCGCCCCCGGCTGGCGCAGCACGTCGATGAGGATCGCCGGCTGGCCGTCGGCCCACGCCGCGAGCTGGTCGTTCTCCACGCCGTTGAACACGCGTGCCACGTCGGACAGGCGCACCGGCGCGCCTTTTTCGTAGGCGATGATGATGGGCTGGTAGTCGGCAGCCGAGCCGATCTGGTCGTTTGCGCCGATCGCGAAGCTCTGCGCCGGGCCGTTGAAGCTGCCCTTGGGCTGGTTCACGTTGGCCTGCGTCAGCGCCGTGCGCACGTCCTCCAGCGACAGCCCGAGCGCCGCGAGGGTGGCGGGGTTCACCTGCACGCGTACCGCTGGTTTCTGGTTGCCCTGCACGTTGACGAGCCCGACGCCCGACACCTGCGACAGCTTCTGGGCGATGAGCGTGTCCGCAAGGTCGGCCACCTGCGACAGCGGCAACACGGAGGAGGTCACGGCCAGCGTGACGATCGGCGCATCCGCCGGGTTCACCTTGTTGTAGACCGGCGGGTAGGGCAGGTTGCGCGGCAGCGTGCCGTTGGCGGCGCTGATGGCCGACTGCACGTCCTGCGCCGCGTTGTCGATGCTCAGGCCCAGGTCGAACTGCAGCGTGATGGTGGACACGCCGAAGGAGCTGTTCGAAGTCATCGCCGTCAGGCCGGCGATCTGCCCGAACTGGTTTTCCAGCGGCGTGGTGACGAGCGCCGCCATCACATCCGGGCTGGCGCCAGGGTAGGTGGTCGTCACCTGGATGGTCGGGAAGTCGACTTCCGGCAGGGCGGAAATCGGCAGCTGGCGATAACCGAACAGGCCCAGCAACACGATGGCCACCATCAACAATGAGGTGGCGATCGGGCGGTCGATGAAGGGGCTGGAAATGCTCATTACGATGGACGCGACGGGCCGATCAGTGCGCGGCGGTGGCCGGCGTCGCGGGCACGGCTGCCGAGTTCGATGCCGGTGCCGGCGCAGCCGCGGTGTGCGCTTTCACGTGCGAGCCGGGCTTCAGACGATATTGGCCGTCCACCACGACTGGTGTGCCGAGGGCCAGCCCTTTCGTGATCTGCGTGAAACCGCCCTGTGTGATGCCGGTCTCGATGGCCTGCATGGCCACCGTGTCGTCCTCCTGGACGCGGTACACAAAGGCGCCGGAAGGGCCTTGCTGCACGGCAAGTTTGGGCACGGTGGGCACCTGCGTCAGGGTCTGCGTGCGGAGCTGGATGTTCACGAACTGACCGGGCCACAGGCGTTCATCCGCGTTCGCGAACGTCGCCTTCAGTTCCACCGTGCCGGTGGCGGTGTTGATCTGGTTGTCGACGGCAGTAAGCGTGCCGGTGGCCAGCACGGTGTTGTTGCCGCGGTCCAGCGCCTGCACTTGCAGCTTTGCTGAACCTGCCTGGCGGCTGGCGTCCAGCACCTGCGCCAGGTTCTGCTCCGGCAGGGTGAACACCACCGAGATCGGCTTGAGCTGTGTGACCACCACGAGGCTGCTGCCAGCGTTGACGATATTCCCGGCGTCCACCAGTCGCATGCCCAGCCGGCCCGTGATCGGCGCGGTGATGCGGGTGTAGGAAAGCTGGATGGCGTCCGACTGGATGACCGCGCGGTCGGCAGCAACCGCTGCCCGGTACTGCGCCACGAGCTGCTGTTGCTGGCCGAGCTGCTGTCCCGAGACGTAACCTTGCGGCGCGAGGTTCTGGAAGCGCTGCAAGTCCGCCTGCGCGCTTTCCAGCTGCGCCATGTCCTGCGCAAGTTTCGCGTTGGCCTGTGCGAGTGCAGCCTGGAACGTGCGCGGGTCGATTTCCGCCAGCAACTGGCCCTTGGCGACTTCATCGCCTTCGTTGAACAGCACGCGCATCAGCTGTCCGCTGACTTGCGGACTCACCGTCACGGTGTTGAATGCCTGCACCGTGCCCAGCCCGCTCAGGTAGACCGGCAGATCGCGTGCGGTGACAGCCGTCACGTCGACCGGGATCGGGCCGGCGCTCGGGTTGTGGCCGCCCCGGTGTCGCGAGGCATGTGGCGCGTTTTGTGTGGCGTTCGCCGCTCCGGTACGCTGCCCGGTACGCTGGTGAACGCCGAAAGCGATGCCGGCCGCGATGGCGACAACAGCGAGCAGCGCCACGCGCTGGGTGATTTTGGACTTGGCCATGGTTCGAGGATTCCGGGATACGCGCTACCCATGCGCGTTGCGACGCGCCAACATAACGGAAACCATCGTTAAGTTGCGTTGAGAAGCAGAGGTGATCGTGAGCAGCGTGTATAGACTGAGGCACGAGTTGAAGCACGGGATGAATGGGGCGCGCATGTAGATCGTTGCGCCGGTCGTCCTGTCAGGTGGAGAGCAATGAAACTTCTTGGGATTTTACGGCGCGCCTTGTGGGGGCGGTGGTGGCGCAAGGCGCTGACGGTGGTCGTTGCGCTGGTGGCGGTCTATGCCGCGTTTGGCTTCTGGGCGCTGCCCGCGATCATCCACTGGCAGGCGCCGAAGCAGATTGCGAAATACACGACGGGTGCCGGCAGCGTCGGCAAGGTGGCGTTCAACCCCTTCACATTCCGGCTGCAGGTGAACGATTTCGACCTACACGAGGCGGATGGCACGCCGCTGGTCGCGTTCCGCCATCTGGATGTCAATTTCGACCCGTCGCGGCTGATCCACAAGGAAGTCGCATTTGCCTGGGTACACTTGGCCGAGCCGCGCGTGAATGCCGCCGTGGACGCCGCCAGCAAGCTGAATTTAGCGCAGCTCGTGAAACCTTCAAACGCCGCGCAGGAACCGCAGAAAAGCTCCGGCAAGCGGCCGGTATTCGCGATTGCCGACCTCGCGGTGACGGACGGTCACGTCGCGTATTCGGACTTGTCCGAGCACCGCGATTTTCATTTGGCACTGGATGCTGTCGGTTTCCATCTCAAGGACTTCAGCACCCGTTCGGATGCGGACGGGCTGTATCACTTCACGGCTTCGGTCGGCCCCGGCCAGACACTGGCGTGGGACGGCGACATCGGCGTGGCGCCGCTGCGCTCCGCCGGCAAGCTGAGCGTACAGGGCCTGGAGCTCGCGCAGTTCTGGCCCTATGTGGCGAACGACTACAAGGTGGTTCTGCAGCACGGCAAGCTGGGCGTGCAAGGGCATTACGAGCTGAGCGGCGAAGGCAAGGCCCTGCAGCTGAAGGTGGACGACGGGGCCGTGCGGCTGCAGCAGCTTGCGGTGGCTCGCAAGGCGGATGGCAAGCCGGTCGTCACGCTGCCGTCGCTCAACGTGCAAGGCGTGCAGTTTGACCTGCAGAAAGGACAAGTTGAGGTGGCAAATGTGGCGCTGAAAGGGCTGGCGCTACTGCCGGGCACGGCGGGCACGGCCGCGCAACTCGCGCTGCCGGGCCTGAACGTTGCCGGAACGCGCTATAACCTGAAACAGCAGCACTTGGAGGTGGGTGAGGTGAAGGCCGATGGCCTGGCGCTGCTGCCAGCGTCGGACGGCAAGCCGGGCCTTGCGATCGGCCAGATCGCGGTGGCCGATGCCATGCTCGACCTGGGCCAGCGCAAGCTGGCCATCGGTGCTGTAACGACAACGAACGGGCGCATCCAGGCCCGTATGGACAAGCACCATCAGGTCGATCTTGTCGGCCGGCTCAAGCCGCTGCAGGCACTGGCCGAACTGGCGACTCCGGTTCAAGCGCCCGGCGCGGCAAACGCGGCCCCGACAGCGAAACCCGCGCCCCCAGCGAAAGCGCAGAAGCCTTTCGTGATCGCGGTGCAGCGCGCGGACGTCAAGAACTACGCTGTGGCTTTCATCGACGCTTCCAATGCGAAGCCTGCCACGTTCGACCTGAAGCCGATCGACATCACGGTGAAGGACTACGTCTCCACGAACGCGCGGCCCATTGCACTCGTGGCCGACGTTGGTATCAATGGTGGCAAACTGCAGGTGTCCGGCCCGCTCATGCTCGCCCCCGTGGGGGCGAAGCTGGACGTGAAGCTGGCCGGGTTGCCGCTGGCGCCGTTCCAGCCCTATCTGGAAAGTGTGGCGCGCGTCACGCTCAAGCGCGGCACGCTGGACGTAGACGGCAAGGTCCGCTACGCGACGGGACGCAGGGCGCCGGATATCGCGTTCGACGGCCGGGTTGCGGTACATGACCTGGACGTGGACAGCAGCGCCGACCGCCAACCCTTCGTGCGGTTCAAGCGGCTTGCGCTGGACGGCGTGCACTACGCCAGCACGCCAGCGGGCCTGAAGGTGCAGCGCGTGGCGCTCGACGCACCGTTCGCACGTCTCATCATCAATCCTGATCGCACGACGAACATCAACAGCCTCGTGCCGTCCGCACCCGCTGCAAAGACCGCCCCGGCGCCGCGGTCCGCTGCGGCCGCAAGATCGGATCCCGCGTTCCCCGTCACCGTCGGTGCCGTGGTCGTGAAGCAGGGCACGCTGCGCTTCTCAGACTTATCCATGACGCCGAACGTGTCGGTCGGCATCGAGGAGTTGAAAGGCGGCGTGCAGCACTTTTCCACGCAACCGGGCCAGCCGGCGGCGGTGGATTTCACCGGCAACGTCGGCCCCTACGCACCGGTGACGATCAAGGGCACGATCAATCCGTTGGCCAAGGCGCTGTCCGCCGACATCGCCGTGCGCTTCGAGAATCTCGGCCTGGCGGCGTTTTCCCCGTATTCCGGGAAGTTTGCCGGTTATCGCATCGAGAAGGGAAAGGCAAACCTGGCGCTGGACTACGACATCCACGACGGCATGATGCAGGGCAAGAACAAGGTGGTGCTCGACCAGCTTGAACTCGGCGAGAAAGTCGACAGCCCGGATGCCTTGCATGTGCCGCTGCGGCTGGCGCTGGCGCTGCTGAAGGACAGCCACGGCGTCATCGACCTCGACCTGCCGGTAACGGGCGACCTCAACGACCCCGAGTTCGCCATCGGCCCGTTGATCCTGAAAGTGCTCGGCAACGTGCTGGCGAAGGCGGTTACATCACCGTTCCGGTTGCTGGCCGGGCTCGTGCCCGGCGATGCCGGCAAGCTCGACCATGTCAACTTTGCGGCTGGCCAGGCTGCGCTCGCGCCCGCCGACCGGAAGGCGCTCGCGTCGCTCGCCCAGGCGCTCGGCAAGCGGCCAGTGCTGATTCTGGATGTTGCGGGCGTCGTGGCGCCCGACGCAGACCGCGACGCGCTGGCGCGAGAGCAGGTGCTGCGACGCATTCGCGGCGAGGATGCAGCCGCTTCCACGGCACCTGCGATGCTGGCTTCAGGGGATGTCAAGGGCGTGCTCAAGCTTTACCACAAGACCTTCGATGAAGACGCCGGCACGCAGGTTGTGCAGAAGGAAGGCGAACCCGCCGATACCTACCGTGCGCGAGTGGCTCAGGTGGCGCTGGAAAAGCTCGCGGCCGGCGAGCAGATTCCGGGT
Organism: Burkholderiaceae bacterium; assembly: GCA_004322085.1. GTDB lineage: Bacteria > Pseudomonadota > Gammaproteobacteria > Burkholderiales > Burkholderiaceae_C > Rhodoferax_A. Next base: position 33,088 of record SCRR01000054.1, on the reverse strand, counting down.
AGTGCACTGCAGCAACTCGCCAATGCCCGCGCTGAAGCGGTGCGCGGCTATCTCGTCAAGGCCGCAGGTCTGGACGTCAACCGTGTGTACCTCCTCGACACCCGCAAGGACGCCCAAGTGAAAAACGGCAGCGTGGTGATGCCGCTCAAAGTGAATGTGAAGTGAGGGGGGATTCGAGATTGAGCTGTGGACGAAAAACATTCAGCCGCCGGAAAAGGCTGTGCCGCACCGGGTCGCGGGCAGGCCCGTTCCTACCAGTGCTGGCCCAGTCGCATCCTTTTCCTGTGTAGGACCCACCCGCGGGCAGCCGTCCGCTGCCATGCCAGCTGCTGCGTGCGAGCGGCAACGAGGCCCGGTCGTCATCCCGCCGTCGAGAATCAGCTTTGGCGCCGTAGATTTCCCTCTCGTGAAGGGAGGGCGCCACAGGCGGATGGGGGTTTGTAGGTACGGCACCCATCTTCCCTTGGCTTGCTGCCCCGCTGAGCTTGTCGGTACAGCAGGCTGCTCCGCATTTCTTCGGGCGGACGCGTTACCGAGCTGGCTTTGACCGCTGGCGCAGCGCTTCGTAGAGGCACACAGCGGCGGCGACGGAGACGTTCAGGCTTTCGATCGTGCCGCGCATCGGGATGCGGACGAGGTGGTCGCAGTGCTCGCGCGTGAGGCGGCGCAGGCCGCCGCCTTCCGCGCCCATGACGAACACCAGTGGCCCGCGCAGGTCGAGGTCGTAGAGTGATTCACCGCCGTCGCCGGCCAGCCCGACTGTCCAGTAGCCATGGCCGCGCAGCGTTTGCAGGCTGCGGCTGAGGTTCGTCACGGCGACGACCGGCACGCGCTCGGCTGCCCCGGCAGCGGCCTTGCGCGCCACGGGCGTCAGCCCGGCGGCGCGGTCGCGCGGCAGGATGACGGCGTTAACCCCTGTGGCTTCCGCCGTGCGCAGGCAGGCACCGAGGTTGTGTGGGTCGGTGACGCCGTCGAGCATCAGCAGCAGTGCGTCCGGCGCCGCCGGAAGATCGAGCAGCGCTTCGCCTTCCAGCGCGGCCACTTCGATCGAGGCGAGGAAGCCCTGGTGGCGCAGCCCCGGCGCCCGCAGGTCGAGCTCGTAACGCTGCGCACTGCGCACCGGAATCCCGGCCGCCTTCGCGCGGGATTGCACGTCGCGGGCGCGCTGGTCGTGGCGCGTGTCCACCAGCAGGATTTCCTGCGGGCGTTGCGCGGCGTTGTCGATGGCTGCCATCACGGCATGGAAGCCGCCAATCCAGGTTTCAGTCACGGGCGAATTTCTATTGCGGGGCCGTCATTCAGGCGGCATGAAGGAGTCGGGAATCGCGCCGCTCTGCAGCGGTACGGCGATGACGGCGAGCGTCGGGAGATCGCCTTGCGCCAGCGGGCGGGTGATGAAGCGCAGGCGCTCGGCTTCCACGCCGTTGCGGTCCAGCACCGCGGCGGCAGCGGCGGCGCGGCGCGCAGACAGGCCATCGGGGTCGCCGGCGTCCGGGCCGCGCCCGATCACCCAGATGACTTGCGCGGAATGGCGTGCGAGCACGCTGGCCAGGCTGGTGAAAGGTCCCAGCGCCGAGATGCGGAACTGCCCGCTGTCGGGCATGAACCACGCGTCGGCGCTCAGCGCGATGGTCAGCACGCCGTCGGTGATGTTCGACGTTGAAGTGTTTTCCGCATGCGGCGTGTCGGCCCACATGCCGAGGATGGCGTCGCGTTCCGCCTGCAGGTAAAGGCCTACGACGACGGCAGGAACGGTGGCAAGCGGCACGCCGGCGGTGATCGGTGCCTCGTCGCTGGCGCTGAACACCGTGCTGGCGGCGTTGTTGGCCGGTGTGGGCGGATAGCTGGCGCAGCCCGCCAGCACCACTGCCGCGGCCAGCGCCACAGCCAGCCCTGCGAACCGCTCTCTGACCCGCACTCCCGTCATGCTGGGCGCTTGCGGCGGGAAGGGCGAGTGGCTACTGGTTCGAGGTCGATCTTGCGGTCGTCCAGCCCGGCGCGCACGACTTTCACGCGCATCTTTGTGCCGAGTGCGAACACCGCGCCGCTGCGCGAGCCCACCACGCGGTGGCGGCGGGCGTCGAATTCGAAGTAGTCGTGGCCGAGACGGCTGATGTGCACCATGCCGTCAATGTACAGACCTTCGAGCTCGACGAACACGCCGAAGGACGTGACGCCGGTGACGATGCCGTCGAATTCCTCGCCGACGTGATGGCTCATGTATTCGCACTTCAGCCACGACATCACATCGCGCGTGGCTTCGTCGGCGCGGCGCTCCGTCATCGAGCAGTGGTCCGCCAGCTCGCCCATGGCCGCCGTGGAGGGTGTGGTGTCGGCCTTGTGCCGTCCCAGGATGTGCCGGATGGCGCCGGCCTTGCGGTGCGCAAGACTGTACTTGATGGCGCGGTGCAGCAGCAGGTCAGGATAGCGGCGGATGGGCGAGGTGAAGTGGGCGTAATGCTCCAGCGCCAACCCGAAATGGCCGTCGTCCGTTGCCGCGTAGCGCGCCTGCATCAGGCTGCGCAGCAGGGTCTGCTGCACCAGTCCGGCGTCGTCGCGGCCTTCAAGGCTGGCCACGACGCGCTGGTAGTCCGCCGGCTCGGGCACGGCCCCACCGCCGAGTGACAGGCCGCGCGCGTTGAGGAATTCGCGCAGCACTTCGACCTTCTCGGGGTCTGGCGTCGCGTGGACGCGGAACGGCGCGGGAGTCTCGTGCTGGCCGACGAATTTTGCCGCTGCCACGTTCGCCGCGATCATGCATTCCTCGATGATGCGGTGGGCGCGCGTCCGCACGGTGGGGACGATGGCCTCGATCTTGCGGTCGGCGCCGAACACCACGCGCGTCTCCGTGGATTCGAAGTCGATGGCGCCGCGTGCAGTACGCGCCTGGAACAACGCACCGAAGGCCGCGTCGAGCACTTGCAGCGGGGCGACGAGTTCGGGATGGCGCCGGGCGAGGTCTGCGCCTTTCGGGTTGTCCAGCAGCGCCGCCACCTGCTCGTAGATCAGCCGGGCGTGCGAGCGCATCACGGCCGGATAGAAGCGCGACTGGCGGGTCTCTCCTGTGGCGCCGATGCGCATTTCGCACACCATGCACAGGCGATCCACGTCCGGGTTCAGCGAGCACAGCCCGTTTGAAAGCGCTTCCGGCAACATCGGCACGACGCGTTCGGGGAAATACACGGACGTGCCGCGTGCGATGGCTTCTGTGTCCAGCGCGCTGCCGGGCCGCACGTAGTGCGACACGTCCGCGATGGCGACCCACAGCCGCCAGCCACCGCCGCGTACCGGCTGTGCGCACACCGCGTCGTCGAAATCGCGGGCATCGGCGCCGTCGATGGTGACGAGCGGCAGGTCACGCAGGTCGTGTCGCGCGCCGTCCACGGCCACGGTGTCGCCGAACGCGGCAGCTTCGTCCAGCGTCGCGACCGAGAATTCGTGCGGCAGGTTATGCGTGCGGATCGCCGCCTCGATTTCCACGCCGGCGCCGAGGTATTCGCCGAGAACCTCCACGACACGTGCCGTGAGCGGCGCCCGCCGGTCGCCGGAGCGCAGGATTTCAGCCACCACCACCTGCCCCTGCTTGGCCTTGCACAGGCCGCCTTCAGCGATGGCGAGTTCCGGCTGGTGCGGGTCGGAAGGAATGAGCAGCGTGGTGTTGCCGTCGCAGTGCAGGCGCCCGGTAAGGGTCTTGCGCCCGCCGTCGAGGATTTCCAGCAGCCGGCCTTCCAGCCGCCCGCGGTCATCGACGTTCGCCACGCGCACGCGCAGGCGGTCGCCGTCCAGCACGCCAGCCATGTCGCGGGCCGGGACGAAGACGTCGCCCGCAGCGCGCAGTTCCGGCGCCAGCTGCACGAAGCCGTAGCCGTCGCCGCGCACGCTGACCACCCCTTCGACCACCGAGCCGGGACCCGGCGGGGCCACCGGCGTGCCCGCTTCAGGCGCCGGCTGTGAACGGGGCTTGGGCGCCACCGGGGTTGCGGGCTTGCCGGTGCTGCCCGCCACGCGGGCCGCCGGGGGAGCCGATGATCGCGCGGGCGATGGGGCTGGAGGCTGGGCGGGTGCCCGGGTTGGGGGTTGGGCCGGGGCCGTCAGACGATAGCGGCCGCGCCGGTCCAGCTTCACTTCACCGGCCTCGTGCAGGGCCACGAGCGCTTCGATCAGCGTTTGCTGGTCGCGGAGGCGTGTCAGCCCCAGCCCGCCGACGAGGTCGTCCAGGCTCTGCGGCTGTTCACATGCGGCGAGCCACTGGATGACGGAATCCCGTACCGACGGTGCGCGTGACGCGGGTTTCCCCACCTGCGAACCGTTGTGTTTGCCGGCAGACTTGCCGCCGGCATGTTTTTTCGTTGACAAATATTCACCCTGTCGATAGTCTGCGCCACCGCAGGCCCGGATGGCGGAATTGGTAGACGCGCTAGCTTCAGGTGCTAGTGGGGGAAACCCCGTGGAGGTTCGAGTCCTCTTCCGGGCACCATGGCGCGCATTGTGCCATCAGCTTCGGCCGGGCGTGTCCTGCCCCCGTCGCCCATTCCGCATCGTGGCATGCTTCGCTACCCGGCGTGCGCGTCCTTGAGGGGCGCGGGTCTTGCGTCCGGGATCATCGGAGGTCGAGCGCGGCATGAGCATCCAGGTGGAGTTGTCCGAACTGGCCGGGGCGATGGCCAAGTACCCGTTTGCCTATCTGCTGACCACCAGCGACCAGGGGCCGCCGCATGCGCTGGCGGTAGTGCCGCAGGTCGATGGCGCACTGCTGCGCGTGATACGCGCCGGGCGCCGGACGCTGGCGAATGCGCAGGCGCACCCGCAGGTCAGTCTGGTATGGCCGCCGGCTTCAGTCGATCACTATTCGCTGATTGTGGATGGCCGCGCTGAAGCGGAGGGCGAGACACTGCGTATCCAGCCGACGCGCGCGGTGCTGCATCGCCCGGCTGCCCGGGGTTCCGCTGCCGCAGAAGGCACCTGTACTTCGGACTGCGTCCGGATTCCCCTGACCGGTAGCGCACCAACACGCTGAACCCGGTGAGGGGGTACGACGGGGGTACCGATCCGGACGGCGCCGTTGCGCGCTGTGCTGGGTGCCGCAGTGCACCGCCTTTGTTCATCACGACCCCAGAGCCATGATCTTCCGCTGGTTTGAAACCCGCATCGACGCATTCAAGGAGCCGGCAGACGGCATGCCGCCGACCTCCGTGGCGCGCTTCTATGCGTTCTACCTGCGCCAGGTGTGGCCGATCTTCCTGGCCACCATCGTGGTGGGCTTTTTCGTCGCCGGCATCGAAGTGGCGCTGTTCGGCTTCATCGGCCGCGTGGTCGACTTGGCGAAAGAAGGGCCCACGCCGGGCTTTTTTGACCACCATGGGCGTGAACTCGCGTTCATGGCCGCCATCATCGTGGTGGCGCGGCCGCTGTGCACGATGCTGCACGATCTGCTGGTGAACCAGGCGATCGTACCGAACCTGACGAATCGCATTCGCTGGCAGAATCACCGCTACGTGATCGGTCAGAGCCTGAACTTCTTCCAGGACGACTACGCCGGCCGCATTGCCAACCGCATCATGCAGACCGGCCACGCGCTGCGGGAATCGGCCGTGGCCATTGCCGATGCGCTGTGGTACGTGCTCGTCTACGTGGGCAGCTCGCTGGCGTTGTTTGCACACGCTGACCTGCGGCTGGCGCTGCCGCTGCTGGTATGGCTGGTGCTGTATGTCATCGCCATGGTGCTGTTCATTCCGCATCTCAAGCACCGCTCGTGGCTGGCGTCGGCCGCGGGCTCCAAGCTCATGGGGCGGATCGTCGACGGCTACAGCAACGTGATGACGTTGAAGCTGTTCGCCCACGGCCGCCACGAAGCGCGCTATGTGGGCGATGCGATGGCGGAGCAGACCACGAAGCTGGCGCGCATGACGCGCATCACGACAGCGCTGGACGCCAGTATCACGACCCTCAACAGCCTGCTGATCGGCGCCACCGCGGCACTCGGCCTATGGCTGTGGAGCCATGGCAGCGTCACCGTCGGCAGCATTGCGCTGTCCACCGGGCTGGTGATCCGCATCAGCAACATGTCCGGCTGGGTGATGCAGATCCTGAACACGATCTTCCAGGACGTTGGCACCGTGCAGGACGGCATCACCACGATTTCCCGCCCGCGGCAGGTGCAGGACTGCGCGTCGGCGGCGCCGCTCGCCGTGACCCACGGCGCCGTCGATTTCCACGGCGTGGACTTTCATTACGGTACAAATCACCGCGTGATCGACGGCTTCGAACTGGCCGTGCGCGGCGGCGAGAAGATCGGCCTGGTCGGGCCTTCCGGCGCCGGCAAGTCGACGCTCGTGAAGCTGCTGCTGCGTCTCTACGACCTGCAAGCCGGGCGCATCACCATCGACGGCCAGGACATCGCGCACGTGCAGCAGGAAAGCCTGCGCGCGCAGATCGGCGTGGTGACGCAGGACACCTCGCTGCTGCATCGTTCCATCCGCGACAACCTCCGCTATGGCCGTCCGGACGCCAGCGACGCGGAACTCGCCGCAGCCGTGCGCAAGGCACGCGCTGACGGTTTCATTCCGGGGCTCAGCGACGGGGAAGGCCGCACCGGCTACGACGCGTTGGTCGGCGAGCGCGGTGTGAAGCTGTCCGGCGGTCAACGCCAGCGCATCGCCATCGCCCGCGTGTTGCTGAAGGACGCGCCGATCCTGGTGCTGGACGAGGCCACGAGCGCGCTCGACTCGGAGGTGGAAGCCGTAATCCAGGACAGCCTGGATACGCTGATGCAGGGCAAGACCGTGATCGCCATCGCCCATCGCCTGTCCACCATCGCGCGCATGGACCGGCTCGTTGTCGTCGACCACGGGCGCATCGTGGAAACCGGCACGCACGCCGAACTCGTCGCCCGCGGCGGCCTGTACGCGCGGTTGTGGGCGCGCCAGACCGGTGGCTTCGTCGGGCTGGAAGTCGAGGAAAGTTCTGAATAACCTGCTGCGCTCGACATCTCGCGCGAGGGCGGTGCTCGGAATCCTCATGTACCCCCACGTACACTCCGGTTCCTCCGCTCCGTCCTCGCGCGACCTGCCTTCGCTCGCGACGGTTATTAAGAACTTCCTGAAGCCCTCACGTAAAGTTCTTGACCCTTGTGAGCGGCTTTCATGTCTTGCCCGGCACCACGTAACCGCCGGCAAAACCACGTGCCGGGTCGCCGTAGCAACCCGCAAGGCCGGGCACGAGCCGGCCCGCCAGAAAGCGTTCCACCTGTGCCGCCGTCGCGCCCAGCAGGCCGATCTTCTCGCGCCCTTCGCGGTCCACCACGCGCGTGAGCACCGCGATACCGCAGCGACACGCGGCCTGCGGCGCTTCCGGCACCGTGCCGCCGGGCAGCGTCCGCAAATCGGCCAGGCCATCCACGGCCCGTTCGCGGATCACATGGCAGGCGGCTTGTACATCGGCTTCCACTTCTGTTTCCGCACGATGCTCGAAAACCGCGCGGCCGCGCACGCACCACGCCATCAGTTCCTGCGGGTCGACGCCGGGGCATGCGCCGCGGTAGGCCGCGCCCAGACAGTGGTCAGCCGCAGCGACGAGGCGCGCTTCAGCACCGAAGCGTTGCTGCAGCACCCGCCAGTCGGAGGCTCTTCCGGCGTCGGTCAAGTCACGTTCGAGCACCGCCAGCACTTGCCCAATGGACGCGGCGGAAAAATATTCGCGCGGTGGCCGGCCGTAGCCGGCATCGCCCGGCCGGTGGTGGTCGATGTGCACGACGTTCGCACCCTCCCCGGCCCACCCGCATTCCACCGCGTAAACCGTGACGCCCGCCAGCAGGGGTGCCGCCGGTGGGTCGGCACGATAGGCATTGCCTGGATACACGCGCTTGCCGCGCCGCGTGGCAACGCCGACGTGCGCCTCCGCCGCGTGCAGCAGCGACGCGATCAAGATCATTTCCGAGTCCTTCGCGCCCAGCACGAAGGCGGCGGGTACGTCGCCTTCGGCCGGTACGCCTTGCACTGACTTCTTGCGGCAGGCGACAAGCCGGCGTCTGGATTCATCTTGCCAGATGGCGTCAAGACTGCCTGAGAGGGGCTCTCCCACTTCGACCCGCCTGGCACGATCCCGCTGCAGCCCGCGTTCGAAGATTCCAAGCATATTCATGGTGGCTCCCGAGTTTGTTCCAGCTCCCGGATTAGCGCGTGGCGTGAACTTCTGTTGCCATCCCCGTGCCACGGTGCGGCATCACGCCCATAACGCGCATGGAGGCCATGAAAAGCAGCAGACGTTTATTCCACGTTCTGCACCTGTTCGGCGATACAATTTATAAACTATTGTTTATTTTAGTAAAAATATTTACGGCTGGATGTGGGGATACAGGATAGGATACAAATCGGCTGAAGGACGTCCCTATGCCCGCATCGGTACTCGAATCGTTTGTCTAAGCTACCACGGCGCTGGGTGAGAGTCGCCTGAGACGCCCTCAGTTTTTCCGAGCCGCTTCGGGGGCTAGGCTGGTTTCATGGTACAGCCGATACACGCATTTGTGGTTCGAGGCAGGAGACTCCGAGCGCAGCGAGTCATGCAGGTGGTGATGACCAAAGCGCCGCCGTGCCTGGGTCAGCCTGATTGGCCGGGCCATCAGCGCCTGCGCAGCAGGCATCGCTATCGGTGGATGCCGAAATGCATCGCGTAAGAGCCTCGCAGGCTGACAAGCTTGGTGCCCGCTGATCAGAGTCTGTCAGCAGGCGCCAAGGCGTTCCGGCCCTTACGGGTACGAACGCTCCTGACGCCGTCCCTGCTGACGACAGTGGCTCATGGGGAGCCAAGCAACCGGAACGGGACACTATGACGGAAGCCGCCGCCGGGCAGGTACTTGATGGGACGATGCGACGGGTTGCGGATGATCGAAAAATGATCCCAGGAGTGCAATCGAAATCGGGTATGGCTGCGGCTGGGTAACGATGAACACGCGTTCGATCTGGTGCGGGCTGCCTACATATAAGCTGACGGGCGGGTAACGTTCGCATTCGAAGTCAAGTTGTTGAATATCGAATATCGCTATACGATACAAACGTGATACGAACTTTCGCTGACAAGGACACTGAAGCACTTTTCTTGGGTAACCGAGTCCGCAAATTTGTGAACATCGAAACGGTAGCGCGGCGCAAGCTCGCGCAGCTCAACGCGGCAGCGACGTTGAACTTCCTGCGTGTGCCACCGGGCAACCGTCTGGAGGTGCTGAAGGGAGACCGGGCGGGGCTGTACAGCATTCGCATCAATGACCAATACCGCGTGATCTTTCGATGGAGCGATGGTGATGTCTTCGATGTCGAATTGGTCGATTACCACTGAGGAACACGAGATGACCGCAATACTTCCTCCAATCCATCCAGGCGAAATCCTGCGCGAGGAGTTCATGGTGCCGTTCGGGTTGTCCAGCACGGCGCTTGCCCATGCAGTCGACGTGACTCCCGCGCGTATCAACGAAATCGTGCGTGAGCGTCGCGGTATCAGCGCAGATACGGCACTGCGTCTGGCGCGTTACTTTGGCACTGACCCGCAGAGCTGGATGAATCTCCAGAAGAATTACGAACTTGAAACAGCCCAGCGCGACATCGGAGATATCGTGAAACACATTCGACCTCGTACGGCCGCTCGAAATGTGTCACCGAAATCACGGCTTGTTGGGTGAATTGAGTTCGAGAGCAATGACCCGCACCCGAACGCTGTCCCCAGGATAAGTGGGCAGTTCGTGGGATGAGGGTTGCTGCTGCATCGGTCTGCTTGTTGGTCGTGACCTCCTGCGATCGTTTGAAGTTTGCCGGAACTTGTCCGGCGGGATACGGCCACGGCTACTGTGAGGTCGCACCTTGTTGTAGTCGTGGCGTCGCCGTAATTCCCGGGTATTCACTGGCTATCCTCCGTGGCGTGGGGCGTCCCCCAGCCGGTAGGGTCGGAGATCCACGCTCGGACCTCGTGGATGCGCCACCGCGTGCACCGACTGCCGATCCGGATTGCGCGAGGGAACCGCCCGGAGGCGCTCCAGCGCCATATCGTGGGGATGGCGATCCCGGTATACCGAGCTACATCTCGTACGGGGATAAGGCAGCCATTTGGCAGGGTATCCAGGTTGGTGGGAGGGGGGAGATGGAAGGGCATGACGACATCCGGTGATGGACCGTCCACAACATTACGACACCTCCGGCGTCCGCAGTACACCGCCCCCCAAGAATCTCACTTGGCCTCGTTTCATGTTAACTATTTGATTATGCGTAGATTACGGATAGTCTCTCTCTATCTGTTGTCAATTAAGGAATTGATTTCGGTAATTCCGTCGAATGAAAACGTTGGCCGCTTATCACGTTTTGTTCGAAAATACAATAGGTGCGCCCGTCTGTAGAAGGCGAAGTACGTCGGAGTGGAACTCTCCGTGCTTCGTTGGCTGCGCGAGCTGGAGGCCGAGAACGCCCGGCTCAAGCGCATGTACGCGGACCTGACCCAGGAGAACCCAGCTATCAAAGATGTACTGGGCCGAAAATCCTGACGCTGCTGGCCAAGCATGAGGTGACTGAGGAGCTGATTGCAACAAAGCTCTTCATCACGTGCACTTGTGACATAACCGGCCTGTCGCAGGCGGCGTACTACAGGCGGTTACAGCTGGCCTCACAGCGCGAGGTAGGGTCATCGACGCATTGAAACGACGGGGTGGAGAACCGCCGCCGCTGGGGCTTCTGGAAGTGCTTTGGGCAAGGAATACCGGCCGCCCGCAATTTCTCCGTGACCTTGTCACGCAGCGTTGCACCAGCGGGAGGCGGGAGGGTTGTGTCCCATCACGTGGTGTAGGCCTGAGGTCACCGGTGGTTCTCGGGTTTAGGGTTTGGTTTGCACACCTGAACCCAACAGAGGACCCACCGATGACAGAAGAGATGATGCACTTGCAAGGACTGCTGGAGAAGAGCGCGGACGCCGATGTGCTGCGGGAGATGATCGGCTTCGCCAGCCAGCGGCTGATGGAAGGGGAGGTCGAGGTTCGCACCGGTGCCGGCTATAGCGAGAAGAACCCAGCTCGGCGGGTGCAGCGCAACGGCTACCGCGAGCGCGACTGGTAGACGCGCGCCGGGATGGCTGAGCTGCGCATCCCGAAGCTGCGTTCGGGTCGCTATTTCCCGAGCTTCATCGAGCTGCGGCGGATGACCGAGAAGGCCCTGACAGCGGTGATCCAGGAAGCCTACATCCAGGGCGTGTCGACACGCTCAGTCGATGCCTTGGTGCAGGCCATGGGCGGCACGGGGGTGTCGAAGAGCGAGGTCTCGCGCCTGTGCGGCGAGATCGACGCGCGCGTGGACGCGTTCCTCCAGCGCCCCATTGAAGGTGACTGGCCGTACCTGTGGATCGACGCCACCTACGTGAAGACCCGCCAGGAGGGCCGGGTGGTGATCGTCGCCGTCGGCGTCAACGCGGATGGTCGACGTGAGGTGCTGGGCCTGGACATCGGGGCGTCGGAAGCTGAACCGTTCTGGACGGCATTCGTGCGCAGCCTGATGCACCGCGGCCTGCGCGAGGTGCAGCTCGTGATCTCCGACAACCCCGGCGGCATCAAGGCCGCGGTCTCCAAGGTGCTGAGCTGCGCGTGGCAACGCTGCCGCGTGCACTTCATGCGCAACGCTCTGGCCTATGCCGGCAAGCGTGGCAAACGCGTCGTCGCCGCCTTCATCGCCACCGCCTTCGTCCAGGACACGCCGCAGGCGGCCCGCGAGCAGTGGCGACGCGTCGCCGATCAACTCCGCCCCATCGTACCCAAACTCGCGGAGCTGATGGACAGCGCGGAGAACGACGTGCTGGCATACATGACCTTCCCCGTAGCGCACCGCACCAAGCTGCACAGCACGAACCCCATCGAACGCCTGAACCACGAGATTAAGCGCCGCACCGAGGTCGTCGGCATCTTCCCCAATGAACCGTCAATCAAACGCCTGGTCGGCGCGATCCTGCTTGAGCAGACCGACGAATGGGTCGTACAGCGTGCCCGCTACATGCCACGGGACACGCTGAGCGATATGATCGCTCAACCCGCCGCCGAGTTGCCCGCCATGGCAGACTGATCGCCGCAGCTCAAGCCCGCCCGCAGGCCATCCAGCCAGAAGCTACACCACGAGGCGGGACACAATCTAACGGGAGTGGATGAATTCATCTTCGAAGCGCTTCCGTGGATCAATCCTTCTGAAGCTTCGGCTGCCAACGGTTGACCGGCTGGAAGCGGCTGTTCTTCGTCAAACGAAACAGCGTGTCGCCGACATTCAGTTCGTGACCATCGATCATGACGCCCAGGTCGGTGCGTGCCGTCACCGGTTCCGTCACGATGCCTTCACGCAGCAGTTCCTTGTATTTGAGCATGCCGGTGTAGGTACTCGTCAGCAGCGACAAAGAACCGGAGAAAACCGCGTCGGCTTGCATAACGCCACGCGCCCATCCCTTCGCCACCGCCGCCTTCCAGATCTTCTGCTCGGTGGCATTGTGGGGGAGGATCACCTGGCTGGGGGGCTGCGGCGGCTGGAAAGACTTGATGAGGAAACTGCGCCACTGCGGTGGAACCGTCACGATGCGCGCCGGGTACTCGATGCGATAGCCCACACGCGTGACGCGCGCTGTGTTGTCGTCATCCTGTCGGAGCACGTTGTGGACGACGGAGATGACGGGCGGCAGCACGTAGCTGTTGATCATCACCTTGCTGAAATCGTAGACCTGATCCAGCTGCAACGACTGTGCATTCAGCAGGGCTTCGATCTGCCCGTAGCGCCACGCAAGGCCGGCTTGTGTTCCGTCCCGCAAGCCCTCCGTCTGGATGCTCTCAAGCCGCAACCCGCCGTGCAGCTTCGCCGACAGATCACTCTGCACCGTGGTCTGTTGTGCAGGGGGCGCATCGTTGTCCATCGCCGATCCGTTTTCGAGTGCGACCAACGGCGCTGGAAGTGGCGCCGCCGTATCGGCCAGACACGCTCCCACGTGCGCACAGATCGTCGCACTGACGATCACCCAAACGAGGTTACGGATTCGCATAAACCAGCTCCACCCGTTCCCCACCGTTGAACGGAATGACACGCACGCCGGCGCGTTTGCCGGCCTGGAATCCGACGTCCCGCAGAACGTCGCCGACGGGTTCGTTCACGGCGTTGATGTACACCAGGATCGGGCTCGGCGGAGGCGAACCGACCACCGACGGACTGACGTTCGCCTCACGTGCAAGCAAGGCCACGAGCGGGCCGATCGGTCCCGCCCATTTGACCGTCACCGGAAGCTTCATGGAAGCTAAATAATTGGCACCGTAATCGTCGAGATAATCGACATCTCCCGGATGCTCGTGCTGGTCGATTCCGGCGAGAACATTCCAGCTGTGCTGGACCTCTTTTGCCGCACTCGCCAGCGCCACCAATGCAGGGTCCGGGGGAACGGGTTTGGGCTGGGTTGCGACCCCGCGAGAGCCAGGGTCATTGCCACAAACAGGGAGGGGGATCGGAACATGCGCGAGTACTTCTGAAGTAGGCACAAAGCCTACCCCGGAGCTTTTGCCGAGCGTATAGGTTGTCCCCTGATCAGCTCCCAAAGGTAGGTTCGTGGCGGAAGTCCCCGGAACAAGGACCTAAGCCAACTGGGGCCCAGACTAGGCCCCACCCAGGGAAGTTCGATCCGAAGTGGGGCCCACAGTGAGCCATAGAAGACGAAAGTGGGGCCCAAAGTGAGCCCCATTAACCCAGAAACCGTACCAAGTGAGGCCCAAAGTGGGGCTCAAACTGAGGCCCACACCCCCGATTTGCCCTTCGAAATGGTAAAAATCGGTGTCGCATTTCACAATTACATGCGTGTCCCAGTAACAGGAAGTAGGTGAGGCGTGAATTTGGGGTGAAGATGAGACATTTGTTTTGGTGGGGATGAGGGGGTGGATGTGCGTTTCGAAGGTTTTGTAGGGGTGAGGGAGTGAAATGAAGTAGAGATTGTTTGGGGTGGAGGCGGGGGAGGAGAGCGTCAGAAGTGAGTGGGTGAGATGTGCTCAGGAAGTGAGATGTTGTTGGCGAAAATCAGTTGGCTTGGTGTTCGGGAAGGATGAGAGTTGTGTGATGAGTGAATCGGATGATGGCGGGAGAAATGGGGTGTCCAGAACGAAGCGGGAACAACCTGTGTTGAACTCGACAAAGGACGGACGAACGGCGGAAACAGAGCGGGCCTATTTGGATCGTGCCGACCTGCTGATGAAGAGATACGTGCGAGAGTCGGGTGACATCCAATCGATTGCCGGTTACGTCGATTGGTTGCAAGAAAAAACGCAGCACTTGCGTCCCGCTACCTCAGCGCTCTACCGTGCCGCGTCGGCCTACACGTTCGAAGCACGCGGGATGCCTGATGTCGCACAACAGATCCGCGAAATTCGCTGGGGCACGCGAGACGATATTCCCTCGGCTACATCTTCTGAAAAGGCACATGGGATCCGTGTGAGCACGCAACGCAAGGTGCTCAACGTGCTATCGCAAAACGACACCGAGGCTTCACGCTTCGTGGCGCTCTGGTCGACCGTCAGTCTGTACCTGGGACTGCGACCTTGCGAATACGAAACCGCGATCTTCTCCACTGCCGAAGACGGTACTGGAACCGTAACCGTGCATAACGCTAAGGCGACGAACGGAAGAGGCAACGGACGCTCACGTACTCTCGTCATGCCGGCCGAACATCGAGCTGTGACGGAAGCGTGTCAGGATTTCTTCTCGCAACTGCAGGCCCGCATGCGAAATGGAGAAAGTTTCAAACACATTTACCTGGCTGCGTCGACGACCCTGCGGCGCGCGGTCAAGCACGCAAAGCTCAAGGGGAAGTCACCCACCTTGTATACGTTCCGGCACCAGTTCGCGGCTAACCTGCGGCGCTCACATCGTGACCTCGACGAGATCGCGGCGTTGATGGGACACCTGTCGGATCAGACGAACTTAAAGTATTACGGCTCCCGTGGAATCGGGCAGGCAACGTCATACGTCAAAGCACGCCCCGAAGAGCGGGCCCCCGTCCACAAGACGGCAAAGCCGTCCGCGAACTTCGCTCCCGGAGAACAGGGCAAACCGACTCCCGAGTCGCCTCCATGATGCGGGTGGAGCGGCTGGATTTTGTCAAGTGACGATTTCGACTTATAACGCCGAATAGATCCGACACGGTGCGCATCATGGACTACACACTCAACGGCATAGGCATCTTGCCTCGCGTGTCGGCCGTCGATCCGCTTATCTCGCTGTCCGAATTTGCAGGACCACATCAGACTGCTATGTCTTCACCAGCCTCGACGAGGTGCGGCGCACGACTGAAGACTGGCTACACTGCTACAACCCCGAACATCCCCACCGATCACTGGGTGGCCTTCCTCCTGTCCCGTACGCGATGGCACAATCACCCCAAACCGCTACTTCTGAGTGACTCAGAAAAACGAGGACGCTTCAGGCCTTAGCCGCTTAGCTCCATTTCTGGTTACCCGCTGAAAATGGGGGGATTACCATCTCCCCTTCTTATAAAAAGTGATCGAACAAAATCGAGCCAAGAATATTCCTTCTCTAGACACATTTAGTTAAATCCAATTTTCTTCAAAAATCTCGAAGGTCTCTGCCGCTTTGAATCCCCCCAAGGCATTATCTTATTCTGCGGATAGCTCAGGTAGAGCAGCCGACGCGAACGGGTTACGGCAACAAACGCGCTCCTCGCCTCCTCCTGAAGGTCCTTGGGGTTTTGTGCCCGATAGTCAGGGAAGATACCCTCAGCCATCCCCATGATGGCGACCACATCGAACTCCAACCCCTTCGCCGAATGCACGGTCAAAAGACCAATTCCGTCTTGGACAGTACGCTGCGTAGCTCCAAGTGCCTTGCTGCTTAGAAAAGAACCAAGATTCTTCGCTCCACTCTCTGAGCGAAGAAACTGATCCCATTCCTTTTCGAAAACGGTTACGTCTTCGTAGATAGCTCGACGGCCGTTCTCAGAGAGGCCATCAGCAAAACTCTTCAGGACCACGAGAGCCTCCATGAACTTAGGATTGCCACCACTATTGAAGGCGACTCTTGCGGCCTTGGCTACGGTCTTGGCCCCTGGCTTCGAAGATGCCGTTGCGAGCAATCCGATTGCCTCCAAGGCGCTCTTTGCACCCGGTTGCGACTCAGATACAGACCATCGCTTCGCCAGAGCGCTGTAGTGCAAGCGATCCATAGGGTTGGCCAGCACCCTCAACGCAAGCTGGAAGTCCTCCACCAGCTCAGACTCATTCTCATGGTTGGCGGTCAGCCTCTTGTAGAACGGGAGATGGCGGTCTGCGAGCTCCTTCTCCACGGCGAGCAAGGCAAAGCGATTCCGCGCCAGGATGGCGCATCTTGAAGGAGTGATAGGTCCCTCCACATCTGAGTGCCCATCTTTCATGAGCTCCACCAATCGATTCACAACGAGTTGCGCTTCCTCGGCCTCATTCTGACCAATCCAAAGCAAACACCCCCCTTCGACTGGAAGCTGGCCCGCTACTTGATACTTTGGATTTAGTGCTTGGGCTGCTCGCACCACGGCCTGAGAAGAACGGAAATTCTCGGTGAGTTCCACACACTCCGCACCAAATTCCCGTGCAAACTGCTCCATGAACTGAGGGCCCGCATCGGTGAACGCGTAGATGGACTGCTTAGGGTCGCCCACCATCATGAGGTTCTTGAAATCAGTACCACACAGTGCACAGATGACCGCGTACTGCGCTTCGTTCAAATCTTGCGACTCGTCGACGCAGATGAAGCGATACAAGCGTCGGTAGAAATCGGCCAACTGTGGTGTCTGGACAAGAAGCTGGTAGGCCAACAGAAGCAAATCATCGAAGTCGAATGCGTTGCACGCCCGCAGGCCTGTATTATAGGCGTTGACGATGCGTGCATAATCATCGTCTAGAACTGCACAGGTGATGGGGTGCGTCTTGATGCGCCCGATGGCTGCCAGCCACTGATCCAAGCGCTGGTTACGCTCCTTTGCCGTAGGAAGCTCATCGATGATTTCAGAAAGTGCGGGGTCTTCAGCCACGGCCCTTGCCAAGATCTCCCGACGGTCTTTGTGGTACTCGAAGATGTTGGGCGTACCCTCAACGCCTACAAACTTCCCTCGCTCGGCCAGGAGCTCTTGGCAGAACCCATGTAGGGTTCCGATGTAAGCACGCTTTCGCTCGTCACCAAGGTCTGCCAGGCGCTCCCGCATCTCGTCGGCCGCCTTATTTGTAAAGGTCAGAGCAAGAATCCGGAAATGCCCAGGAACCGTGGTCAGGAGACGACGGACACGCTCAGTTAGCACACGGGTTTTACCCGACCCAGGCCCAGCCACCACCAGAAGCGCCCCATCAACATGGGAGACGACGCGCTCTTGCTGCGGGGACAGTCGGACGGGTGGCTGGCTACTCATTTTTTGGATGCCTCACAACGCTCGAGTGAATGCTTCTTCCCTATCTTCTCAAAGAGCTTTTCAATCGGGCGTGGAAAGCGGCGATTGGGGTCAGCGTGGGCGCTGATGGTGCGAGCAAGCGGCTTAGCCAGCTTCGTCTTCATAGACTTCATAGCATCCAAGGCGGCGCGAAGACGGCCTTCTTGACCGTCATAGTCTCGGGTTCCTCTGCCTGAACCATAGGGTTTCCCATGATTTAGATTAATAAAATCATCCAACGCACCAGGCTTGCCACACTGTTCATCCAGAGCCTTCTCCACTTCGAGAAGATAACCGTCACCAAGCAACATGCTCTCGAAGTTTCGGCCGCCCTCGATGACCACCACATTATCGCAAGCCTTGTGATCTCCCTCTCCCGCCTTCTTCAGAGCTTCGTCGAGCCGCTGTACTGGCTGCGTCTCGCCATCCGCAAAGACGTACCACGGGATGTGGAACTTCTTGGCTAGCCAAATCAACGGGAAGTACTGGGTGCCGTTGGCACGGACAAAACTGAATCCAAGCTCGTGGATAGAAGCACCCCAATACGCCTCAGCCCAGATGGGCAAGGCCTGCTCTTCGGTTTGCCCCTCAAAGACCACAAGACCCGACGAAAACAACAGGTCTCCACGAGTCTCAATGACCGTCTCCTGCAATTTCCGCACGTCGTCCTTGTTCTGAAGCTCCTCTATCGGTAGCTGACTGACACAGGAGACACCACCATCCTTAATGAAGAGGCGCAGATCCTCGAGCCTGGCCTGTGCCGCGAAGTAGGGAGAATGGGTGCTAACAATGCGCTGTCCAGGAATAGCCTTGATCTCCCTAAACAGTGAACGCTGCGCCTGAGGGTGCAAATGGGACTCAGGCTCCTCAAGTGCTAGGATGGAATGGAGCCTGTCCTTGTTATCGTTTGCAGTTTTGGCCTTCCAAGCTGTGAAAGCCCTGAATACCAGTAGAGAGGCAAGGCTCCTCGTTCCCATGCCATGTCTTGCCAAGGGAAAGGGCTGGGAGCCAGCTGTGGAGAACGACACATCCACGCCACGAGACAAATCTTGGAAGCGACGTGCGACAGGCGACACGTTGATGCCATCACTGTCTGCCGAGACAACACCTTGAATCGTACGAAGGCTATCCCTGAGATGTCGGAGGACCTCGCTCTTATCAACGATCTGCTTGTTGATTTCGGTCAGCGACGCTTCGATAGCCGCAACATCTTCAGGCGGAAGACCAAGGTCATCGGTCAACCGCCGCCAGAACGAACCAGGGCGATGCAAGTCATCTTCCAAGTCCCTCTTCGCGTCGATATAGTGAAGCGCGATGGGCTCAATTTGAGCTGAGGTGACCACCATCTCGGAGACTGGCGCAGCTAACCAGTCACCGAAGTCCATCCATTCCTTGAGGAACTTCCGCTCAACAACGTAATCGCCCTTGGCAACCGACCAAGAAAGGCGAGTGCGGATACCTATCGACTCGGTGAAGTCCTTCTCATTGAGGATGATGGCGGTTCCCCAGAGCCCTACCCAGAAGCTTCCGACAGAGAATTTTTTAAGCGGCTTATCATTATCCCCAATCGGTTTGACAAGGATGTCGACGACAACCTCGCGGTCCTTTGGAACAACCGCTTCCCCTAGTGCGATATGTACGTCTTCTTGGGTAAGAGGCCGCCTTCCACTACCGATACCAGCGTAGACCGCATCCAGAAAACTCGTCTTGCCAGCGTTGTTGGCCCCCAGGAGGACGGTCAGGTCTGTTAAATGAACTTCAATGTTCTTAAGCGAACGAAAATTGCTGACGCGAACATCCGTGATAGCTACGTGACTATCCGTTGCGTACGTGTTCACAAAGCCCCCTAGCTTTCAGATGCTCGGAAAGTAGCCTACACCAATACCGGCATCTTTCCGATAGGAGTTTCCGGGTCTACCAAAATCAGGCTGTGAACCTGCCCCCTACCAACGTACGCGATAACCCACACGCATACAGCCGCTGCAGCCTTGGGCATCGTTGACGTCGCTTTTGCGACCCCGCACTGTGCGTGACTCGCCCGCATTCGCTAGATTGTACCCCCGCGCGTGGCGTGGCTTTCGGCCTGACGGAGACCGGTCGGGTTTGAGTCGCAATTATCAGCGTGTCGCGTGGCATGTGGCGGGCCCGTTGCACCACCCATTCGTTGGTGTGCTGAAGCAGGACGCCTCCGACCAGGCGCCGGATCGAGGCCACGTTGGGGAAGATGCCGACGACCTCGGTGCGACGTTTGATCTCATGATTCGGCCGCTCGATTGGGTTGGTGCTGTGCAGCATGGTGCGATGCGCGGGCGGGAAGCTCATGCAAGCAAGTACGTTTTCTTCGGCCGTGTCCATCAGCGCGGCGAGCTTGGGCACCGTGGGACGCAGCTGATCGGCCACACGGTGCCACTTGCTCGCGGGCGGTCGCGGCGGTGTCCTGAGCGATGGCGGTCGCAATGAAGGCGGCGATCACCCGCTTGCCTTGCCGGTCCGCGTAGGACAGGGCGTTGCGCATGAAGTACACGCGGCAGCACTGCCAACAGGCGGTGAGCCTCTTGGAGACCGCCGCCTTGATCCCACTGTGGTGGTCGGAGATCACCCGCTTCACCTCACGCAGGCCGCGGTGGGGCAGCCCGCGCAGAAATTCCTTCCAGAACGCTTCCGGTTCCGAGGCGCGACCTCCATGCCCAGCACCTCGCGCCGGCCGTCGGCGTTCCGCCCACTGCGACAATCCCACCACGCTCACGATGCGGCCCTCCTGGCGCGCCTTGACGTGGGTGGCATCGATCCCCACAGGTGCGGCCACTCGCCCTCGATGGGGCGACTCAGAAACGCTTGCACGCGTGTGTCGATCTCCTCGCACAGCCGCGAGACCTCACTCTTGGAGACGCTCTGGATGTAGCCCCTCCTGGATCACGGCAGCAAGCGCCTTCTCGGTCATGCGTCGCGCCTGAGCAAGCTCGGGAAGTAGCTGCCCTGACGCAGCTTCGGGATACGCAGTTCCACAACACCGGCCCGAGTCTACAGTCGCGCTCCCGGTAGCCGTTGCGCTGTACAAGCCGCGTGCTGCTCTTCTCGCTATAACTCGCGCCCGTGCGAGCATGCACCCTCCAGCTCCATCAGCCGTTGGCTGGCAAAGCCGATCATCTCGCGCAACACGTCGGCGTCGGCGCTCTTCTCAAGCCGCCCTTGTAGTTGCATCGTGTCATGGATCATCGGTGGTTCCTCAGGTCGGGTCAGGTATACAGCCTAAACCCGAGCACTGCCGATGACCTCAGCTACACCACGCCCAAGGGCGCAATCTACGATTCGACACTATTACGAGTAGATCCGTGGGTTCGAGATCGGCCAGCATCGCTTGGGCCTCAACTGCCGAAGCCTCATCACCTTCACCGGCGCCGAACTTGACAAGCGGTTGGGCGCGCTAAGATGCAGGCGACAGCTTCCGGCCCTAAGCGATCAGCCACGTTGGCCCAAAGGTTTAGAAATCGCTGCTTCGGCGGCGGTCAAAACCTCTTCTATCGCGCTAACGTGCCACACACGTCCAAGATCTGACTCAGAGTTTACTCTCCCTGAGTAGATCCCAAGAAACTCCCACTTAACAACCCCGGGAGCCATATTGGTCGAAACTTTCCCGCTATCATTAATATATGTAAATGTGTTTGCTCTATAGGCAATCACAGGGGAGCCCGATTGCCCCTGACGAGTACGACAGTCAATAAGAAAGGTTGGGTTATCCGGTGTTACGATCCCCAGTTCCTGAGCCATAAATCCGGTGGCCCATATAGGAAAGTGCCCAGTGGAAGACAATCCGAAGGGAAATCCTATTACACTAATAGGCTCTGCCGGCCGTACTACCAGTTTTGCACGATCGAGGTCGGTCTTAAGGTAGTAAGGGAACTTTTGGACATCATTCCCCCACTTCAAATTTAGCGCGACCACATCAGTCGATGCTCCAAACCTTGGGTGCTCAATCCACCGCTGCGATCTATCTTCGTTATAAAGAGGCAACTTAACGCAATGCCACTCACCAAGGTCCAAAGGGTGCTTATGGAAGTAGATTTTGATATTGTTTGGGGTGGCGCAGTATTTTTTATCTAGGCATTCGTCAGTTTCTTGGTGTCGGCCTGTAACGTTATGGCGATTTGTAATGAGCGTGCAGTGTGACGATTGGTCGTTAGCTACAAGAAATGCGGTACCGCTGCTCAGGAGCGTATCCCCGAAGTACATTTCAATGTAAAGCGACTTTAGCGAAGGGACCTCCAAGCGCAACGTTAGTGCACTCCCGGGCGCAGGGGCCATGTCAGGAAGCGTAGCAGATGCGTCAAAATTCATTAAAGATTTCCTGCTTTGAGTGCGGACAATTTCATGTGCCACGACCTAGACACAATTAACGATCTACGGGACCATGTCGACTGACTGCTTCTGGCCGGTAAGCGACCGCTCATCGGTCGGGATGCATCAAACCTCGGGTTGCTCTGCCATCTCAAGGGCGTCGTCGACCTCGATGCCGAGATAACGAACCGTGCTTTCCAGCTTCGCATGTCCGAGCAGTAACTGTACCGCGCGAAGATTCTTCGTCCGGCGGTAGATCAGCGAAGCTTTTGTGCGGTGCATGGTGTGGGTGCCATATGCAGTATCGTCGTCGACCAAGTCCAGACCGCCCCCCACGAAAATCGATGTCATCGCTTGCTCCCTGCACCCGCTGCCGCCCCGTCCGGGGCGAATCGCACGTACTGCCTCTTACCCCTTCATCCGCCCGAACGGCGATTTTGTTTAGCGCCCCCCGAAATCCACCCCCAGGCTTGCACCGCGCCCCGCCTATGCAGTAGGTTTCGCCAAGGTGTACGGTGCTTCCCACATCGCGCGATGTCGGGGGTGACCATCTCACGACTGGGGGGTAGGGTGGTCTCTTGTTGAGACACAGCGGGGCTTTTCTCTTCGCTGGACAGCTGAAACGGCAACCAGCCTATTCGCATGGGAAATACCAACCTCGTCCCCTTCGGATTGGACGGCTCATCCGGAGAGATCATCTCCGTGGAAGCCTGCGACAGCGGCCGTACGAGATACGTGTGCCCGGACTGCAAGACGCCCCTCATCGCCCGCAAGGGAAACGTGCGGACTTGGCACTTCGCCCACGCCTGCCAGGACATCGATGACCCGCGTTACGTGCCCTGCACGGCGCCGTTCTTCTCCTCGTTATGCAGTGCTGCCCGCTCATACGCGGAGAGTGCGGCGAACCTGTCGATGAAGCTCGCGGCCTATCAGGACATCCTGCAGGTGCGCTTCGACGACGGTGCCACGTTGGAGCAGGAATACACCGTCACGAATAGTCGACGTGTCCTGCTTGAACACATTCACACAGGGGTGAGCCTCTACGGGGTGAGTTTCGACCTTGCTGGTGAAGTTCAAGGCGTGCAGTTCTGTGTGTACCTGACCCATCCAGGACGCTCGTTTCCAGCAGGATCATTACAGGTCCCGGACGATGCTCGATTCGGGGCCATCGAAATCCATTTCGACGAATCGTTCAAGAAGCGGTTTTGGCACATCGCCCGTGAAACCGGGCACCTCAAGCAGCAAGTCATCGAGGCGCTGGCCGATCCGGCGCGCCACGCCAGCATGAAGTGGCTGTACCACGCCAGGAAAGCGAAACGTTCCCGAGACCTGCGAGAACGGCTGCTGCACCAGCATGAGGCCGAGGTCGGCAGGCGGAAGACGCAACGCTATCGGTGCTTCAACTGCACCTACGAGTGGGTTGGCGAAGAACTGCCAGCCTGCCCCAACTGTCACGTGGGCGCGCTCTACATCAGCAGACTGAGGCCGGAGTTGTCCAGCGGTTGAACAACTCGCTGTGCGATCCAAAACGTGCAAATCGGAGTACACCCGCGCCGTCTTTCTTGTAGATCAGCAGCAGGTCAGGCTTGATGTGTCATTCCCGATAACCCACCCAGTCACCCGACAAATCATGATCCCGGCAACGAGATTTCGAGAGGTCGATCCGTTACGAGACGGGCGAGCACGGCCTCCAAAGAGGAATCAAGCGTTTTCCTGTGTGGCCCCTTGGCTTCGCGTTTGTAGTCCCGCTTGAACCCTGAAGATCGCTCAATCGTCCGCACGTAAATCCGCCATCAGGGCGCCCACGGTGGCGAAGCGCTTCCCTTTCCCGGCCTCAAGTTCCGCGATCGCTTCGCGAGTCACCTTGTTGGGGACGGTCACGTCGAAGGGGAGTCGTTGCTCATCGGCGATGCGCTGCATCAACAACCGGATCGCACCAGAAACAGACAGGCCCATGGCCTGCAGTGCCTCCGTCGCCTGTTCCTTGGTGGCCGCATTGATCCGTGCCCGAACGTAAATATCTGCGGTATTCATGACAATCCTTCCATACGACAACTATCTAATGTAGTCACAATTAGACTACAGCCGTACGAGATCGGCAACTCGCCCGACGCCCCCACATGGCGAAAAGGTGGCTGGCACTTTGATCTGAGCATCCAGCCGCCGCTGACGGTGAGACCGGGGTTCCCGGCGAACGTGATGGTCAACAAGGATCTGGTGCTGCGGACGTACCCGCCACATTTCATCCAGCGAGAGCTGACGCCATGAGCGCACCCCCGAAGAAGCTGCGGCTGGGGCCGCTGTCCAACACACAGACCATCAAACTGGCCTTTGCGCGTCCAGCTCGGCTCCAGGCCGACCTTGACCGCTACGCGGCACCGCATGCGCAAACCTGCGGTGAGGCGGTCGATGCCGGACGCTGATTCCGCTCATGCTGGAGGGGCTCATGGCGGGAGATCGCAGCTTGCGGGGGATGGGAGCGTCGCTGAGGACCAAGCCCCACGATAGTGGAGGGTGGTGCCCAGATCATATGTAGAACTCTACTCAAAGAGCAGGTTTCCGCGTAGGAATTGGGGATCGCTGCGTTTGGACACCATCACGGGTAGATCCACGGGTTCGAGATCGGCCAGCATCGCCTGGGCCTCAGCTACTAAAGTCCCATCACCTTCGCCGACATGGACCGTGACAAGCGGTTGGGTGTGCGAAGATGCAGGTGACAGCTTCCGACCCAAAGCGGCCACTGGGTGACTGGCTTACATGCAGCGCTCCGAGCGCATGGCGCTCATCGTTTAGTCAGCCCACTGCGCGTCTTTCAGCCAGTTTGTTGGCAAAAGATTGGGGAGCGTCAGGCAGCCGGCGTTACGAAATCGTCCCGCATCCTGAACGCGGCGGAAGAACCGCTCTCGACAAGAACATCGAGCACATACAGGATCGCCTCGCGTAGGGCCGGATCGCGCTTGAGTTCCAGCGGCCGCGCGTAGACATGCCGTTGGAGAAGAATTTCGAGCATAAAAACGGTGTTGGACTCGCGCAGCATGTCGGCGGGGTTTTCTCGCCTGAGCGCGTTCGCGATGCGCACGAACGCTGCGGGCATGGAACGCTCGCCGATGTGGTAAAGGAAGCGGACGTAGCTGTCCAGCACGATCCAGACAGGCGGCAACGCATCGAAGAGCGCATCGACGTTGTGGGCGTAGCCTTCAAGGCTTTGCCAGTGACGGACGTCGTCCTTCCACCACGAGGTCAGGAAGATCGTCGAGAGCGCCTCACTGCCGTGCGGATGTTCCCCGTCCAGATGCGCGAGCCACTTGGCGCGCTTGACCCGTTCTGCAAACAGGTTCCATAGGAACCAATAATGCGGCGTATTGGGGTTGCTGTCCTCTCTGCTTGTGAACCCCTGGATGACGTTGTGTACCTCGCGCGGATGCCGGTCAACGGCCTCAAGGATAGGCTGAAGGACATGTTCGGAATCGGCATCGGACGCACGCATTACAAATTGCTGAATGCGGTCGGATATGGCCTGCTCCCTTTCAAAATTCCTGTCGCGCCGGTCGGAAGAACGATCGTACTCACGGTTCCAGCACTCCACGAGGTCTTCGCTAGCGCGCCGGTGTGCGGCCACGGCTAGAGGCTCGTTGGGAACCTGGCCTAGGATCGCGAGGACCTTCGCATGCGCCTCGGCGCCGAATACCTCGGTGATGTCGAATCTGACGTGCGCATCTTCGGCGATTTCTCCTTCGGTCCAGAACCGCCCGCGAACGTCTGCAGCCGCGGCAGCGGAGATCCTGTCCGGCGTGCGCCGCTTGTCGTAACGCTTCTTCTCCTCGGCGTTCCAATCGCGGTCGGCAAGAGCGGCCTCGGTTGCGATGGTATTGACGGCGCGCAGGGCAAGAGCGGGGTGCGCGGCCCATACCTTGTCTTTCATTCCCCAGATGGCGTACCAACGGACCTCGTCGATCGGATGGGTTAGCGCGGCAATAAAGACCTGGCGCACGCGCTTAGTCTGGGCTTCCGTCAGGGGCTTGGAGAGCAGCAGCGGCACGACGAAGGCACAGGGGCGATCAGCCAGCATCGAAAACCGCTGCATGCGGTCGATGGTACCCCACTCGTCCGCGTGTCTGGAGATCTCGGAGCAGATGACGTCGATGCACCACTCCTTCTCTTCCGGCAACAGCTCATCCCAGTGATCGCGGACGCAGACAGCAGCCACAAATCCCGGAGCGTTGCGGCTGTTGTCGGGATGATCCGCGGTGCGGTCCATGCCCTTGGCACTTGCCAGCTTCTCCCGCCACCGCGCAGGGTCCGCAGACCCGGCCTCGTGCTGGAAGATCTGGAGGCCCCACATGTAAACATCCAGACGGGCATTCATCTCGCCCATCCTTTTCGTGCTCTCGTCAATGAGTTGCTGAACTTCCGGAGCCGGAGGCTTGGGTTCGAGGCGGATGTAATTCTTCGGAGGGCCCTCGCCGTCTGCTGCCGGTGATTCGCCCGCTGCGGGCTGGTCGGGGGCCACGTCGTACTGGCGGAAGTCCATCCGGTGAAGGGCGAGCTGCCATGTAAGGTCGTGCTCGTTGCGTTTGTCCGGCTCGGGCAGTGCCGCAATGTAGCTGTCGATAATGGCGTGAACCCGAGGGGCCAAAGGGCCTAGTTGCAGGTTTGTGATGGCCACCTCAAGGTCGTGCTTGCGGTGCGGCAGTGCGTTCGACTTCTTCCGCTCCTCTTCGTAGATTTTGTTTTCGGCGCGGGGGATCGGGAACAATCCCGTGAGGCTCTCAGTCTGGTGCTCGCTGGCCATGCGGCTGCGATCGATCTCGATGTAGTCCTGCGCCGACAGCAGCACTAGAAGGGCCTCGCCTGACTGGTGAGGGTGGGCGGTCGCCACGCTTGCGACGACGGCTGCAAGCGCGGCGGAATCGCTGCGCTGGAGAATTTCGAGCAGTACCGTGTCTAGCCCCTCCGGATGGGATTCGGCGTAGTCGAGCAACCACTTCTCGAAGGCCATCAGCAGCGACTTGAGTAAATAAGGCCCGACGCTCATCCCGCGATAGAGGCCCCAGAGACGCGGGTTCACCCATTGCTTCCGAGTGGTTCCGTTGGCAAACGTGAGCTCAACTTCCCAGGCTGGTTCGAGGGGGTCGGGAAGACGCGGATGCGCGTACCACCCAGTACAGTGGTTAAAGATCTGAATCAGGAAGTCGAAGCCCTTTCTCGGATGGTGTGTGAGCAAGTTGATCCACGGCCCTCGGAAGGCACTGGCAGGGAAGAAACCATGGCCCAGGTGTTCCTTGATGCCGAAGTAAAGGTCAACGTCGATGGATGAGCGGCCATAGGGTTTCGCGCGTAGATATTCCTCTGTGGCGAGGAAGGTATCCAATGTAACGGAGATCAAGAGGTCCGGTAGGTCACGCGCGGCGGGTGCGCCGTCAAAGCCCGCGAGCAGGATACCGCGGAATTCCTCAGCGACGGGATCGCGACTGCGCCCTTCCTTGCTCTGCCCGCGCAGGACGGCTTCGAAGCGCGCGGGGTCGGCCTTCGGGATCTTGGCAATCACCTTCAGGATGCGTTTGCGCGTGTCTCCTCTCCTGTAGTGGTCAAAGCGCGGGAGGAGCCAATGGGCAATGCCGGCAACATGTTCGGCCCCGTCGATGTCAGGTGCCCACCAGCTGACGCCGCGCACGGCATCCTCGATTAATGCGAGAAGCAACGGTGCGTCTTCCGGCCCGAAATTGCCTATATTGCGATGCGCCAGTCTCACAACGGTTGACCAGACCGCGCCTTCCGGCACGCTCAGGATTGAGCTAAGGCCGCGCACGTCGGCAAGCCACGCTGGCGACGTCACACAGGCGACGCGCAGGAGGTGGATGACCCGCTTGAGGATCGCGCGGTTGTTGGCGAGCAGCTCTGCCTCGTGCCGCGTCAGAAATTCTGACGCCGACGGCGCCTTGAGCAGCGAGACCAAGGTGTCGTCGCGAAACTGAGCGGACACGTCGGCTTGTGCGATGGCCGCGCTGAACAGCCGGTCCGCAGCCGGTGCGTCGCGGTCGACCAGTTCGGCAACCCACTTCCTGTACGAGCGGCGCACTGCAGGATGCGGCCCTATCGCTGACGACAATGCCTTGAACGCCGTCTCATCTGTGAGGTGCTGTTCCTCGATCCATTGCAGGATGGCCCAGTCCTCGAGGACGTCATGCGCCGTCGCCACGAGCAAATCATTGGTGTCGGGCGAAACAACGAGGGAGTCCTGTTTGAGGAGGGCGATGGCTGCGGCACTGAGTCCCGTAGCTGGCACGTAATCCGACAGGGCACGCGCCCTGCGCACCGCCAACTCCTGCAAAGCTACTTCGCGCTGGCGCGGCATGCCGTCGGCCGGATTCTGATCCGCGCGCACGATCTGCCGCCAGAAGACGGCGCGGAAATCGCGCTCGTTCTCCGGAAGCGGACGTCCCGAATCCCACGGAATCTGCAATGCCTTGTCGATGAAGTACGGGTTGCGCAGGATCTGGCGAAGGGCGGGTTTGGCGAGTGGCTTTGCGAGCGACGGAAAGGCGGCCTGGATCTCCTGCAACTCAGTGTCGTCAAGCGGCGGAACTTCGATGACCGCGTAATCAATCCCTGCCGACTGGAGAAAGCTGGCCTGGACCTGCTCCACGGAATAATCGCGGCAGGTCATGAGGATACCGAGGCCATCGTCGCCCTGGGCGAGCGTCATGAGGTCGCTGAACGCGTCTCGCGTCGGCTTCTCAAGCAGGCGTTCGACGCTCTCGATCACGAGCACCTTTCGGCCCTGTGCGCCGAGGATGGCCTGAAGTTCTGTGGCGCGCGCCGGAATCTGGCTGTTGTGGAGTGTTTCGTCGATGTGGGCGACGGCGAATTCCTCGACCCTGAACCCGAAAGCGAAGAATTCACGGGCGAGAAGGGCTACCGCTTCCTTGCCGATGACGGATTTGCCGCTGCCGGCTGGTCCTGTTATCAGGACGGCCTGCTTGGTTTCAATGGCCGCAAGCACGTTCTGGACGATGCCGGCGCGATGCAGGTGAAAGGCCGGTCCGATTGTCGTGCGGATCTTCCGCAGAACGAATTCCGTGTGGTTCTTCAGTGCCGTCAGTACGCGCTGCTCGTTCGCGCCCACCTCGTCGTACACCTGGACGAGACCGGCTGGAAGGTCGGTACGTTTAAGGCTCCGCGCGGCCGGTCCGGCCTCGCTAGCAAAGGCCAAGAGAGCGTCCCACGCAGACGTCGCGCTGGTAACGGGATCTGGATCGGTAGACTTGAGGGCAAGCAGCGTCTTGATATGCGCCTCGGTCTGGTGGGTGGATGTGTGTAGGTCGAGGTTCAGGACGTGCAGGACGCGCAGGAAGGGCCACAGGTCTTTGGCGACGACGGGCGTGCCTTCCAGTGCGCTGACGATGTGGCAGAGCCCGTTGCACTGCTGAATGGACTTCTTCGAGATGAAACCGTCGAGAGACAGGCGCCGTTGAAATTCTTCTCCGTCGACCGCGGCCCGCGCGCAGTCGAGCAGGCTGACGAAATTTTCGAGAAGTGTATTCGTGCCGTGCAGAGTGACGAGGACGAAGCGATCGTGCTCAAGATTGAACGGGTCAGCCTTCTTGAAGTCTCTCCAGAAGTCACCAATCGCCTTCTTGCATTCCTCGTCGGCGGCACTGATGGTGAAGCTACGCTTCACCTGGCCGACGAGCCGTGCGGCCGGTGCGCCTGCACGCGCGCAGACAATGAGAAAATCGTCGGTATTGAAGCCGAGATGCTCGGTCTGAAAATGGACTTCGGTGACGCCTCTGTCAGTCAGGATCGGCGGGATGCTTCGGACGAGGAGCTGGGCCAGCCAATACGCGGCGACGTGCTGCTCAAAGAACAAGCCCTCACCGCCTGTGGAGATCGGACTTGAAACTCGCTTCTGGCTCTGATCATCCATTCAATCAACCAAATATTTCATCGCTTCGCAAGTTGGGGAAAGCCGTTCAAAGCCTAGCTTGATTATGATCCTATGCGAGCGATTAAACGACCCGCAGGATGGGCCAGCAGATTGAGAGTAGCAAGGATGCTGGATGTCATTGGTTGGAGGTGCTCCTATTGAGAGTCGACTCCTGGTCGATTGTAGCCAAAGGCTGAATTAGACCTGAAGCGAATGTGGGTTACTAGTGGAAGCGGTCGCTGACCGCATGAGTTAAGCTGACGCACAAAGAGCTTTCGTCTTGATTGAATTGTTAGCCTTCTGTTCGCGACACCCTATGCTTTTGACGGCTTGCTACCAAAGTCCTCTCGTAGTTGGCATAACTCTTAACGGAAATAGCACGACGCGCGGACTTCGGGACCCTGCTGCGAGGGCGTTCGAGCATGGAGAGAACTTTACGCGAAGGGGGCACCGTGAAGCGTCAGGATGGGGAGGGGGGTGCCGTAATTGACGCAATGGGTAAGATGTCACAGTAATTGGGGGTTCATTCCTGGCGACTGGGGATGTCCTACTTCGTGATGGTCACCCCATCCGGTGACAAGGAGTAAACGGCCGCTGCCGTGGCAAATCCGATTCGATTGGGGCCCGCGTCGTAACCGTAACCGGTCATGGGGATCTGGTTCCTCGGCGTCAGGAAATCCGATTTGATCGTCTCCTTCTCGCGAGGTGAAAAGCTTCCCTTGGCATCGAGCAGATATGTTGCCATGGCCCACTGGAGCCCTCCGCCCAGGTCCGCCGTGAGCGAGGCAAGCTGTGAATCGGACAAGCCGCTCGTCAACTGATATTTCGTATAGACGTCCTGCAGTTCATACATGTACTGGCGGGTCCACTTTGTTCCTGCCGGATTCAGGTCGACAATCAAGAGCGCGGAGCAGCGGAAGTGTTCATCGTCGATTTTCTCGACCAGCAGATAGGGCGAGAGGAGGCCCTCGCCATTGACATCGCGTGACGACGATAGATATTGATCCTGGGGCACGTATTTCTGGAACACCTTCACCGTGTCGATCGGGATCATGCCATGCAGCTGCTTGGCATCATCCTCGGTCACGCTCTTGATCATGGACATATTCGCCAAAACGCCGATCGGCCCCAGAAGCACACCGAGAGCCACACCACCTCCCCCGTAATTCTGGAAATACAAGACCTCCTTCCGGTCATCAATGAAGTGATGAAGGCTGTCGGGAGCGGGGAAGAACGAAGGCGAGCCCCCAACCGTATATCCTCCCGCCGGAGTTGAAGGCGCAGCCGCAAATGGAGGCAATGATGCGCACGCCGCAAGCAAAAACGACGAGCAGAGCAAAGATGTCGCAATCCCCAGTGACTTCATCTAACTCCCCCTCTCATGTATCGACAAACGAATGTGGAACCGAGCAGTGCATAGCCCACGCGGAGTGTCGGAATAAACAGTCCCGATCAACTGAGTCTGATCCTATCGACTCCTCCGGATAAGATCACTCGTCGTGTCTACGAGTCCGGCAAATCTGGTAACGGATCGTGGTCAAGATAGGCGATCAGCTTGAGAGCCTTTTCTTTGGTCTCGGGTCGGAGGGGCTCGAAGAAGAATTTATATCGCCGCTTCAGTGGCTCGTAGTGTTCGCGGCCGTAGAGTCGGGCCAAGATCAGGCCGCTGAGCGCGGAACTGAAGTCATACGCACCTATCAGCCCAAGCGAGTTCTTTTGATGTTCGTCGTGTGTTACATATACCTGCAGCACCTGCTTCGGATCGGTGTGTTTTTCCAGGCAGGGCAGCAGGCGGTTGAGGATCAAGTCCTGCACGTGGTCCAGCGCCTGCGGCAGTTCCTCCTCGGTTTCGCAGCCGATATAGGCGTCGCGTTCACCTGCGAAATGGCGGTATTCGACTTGAAATTCACCTGTCGCTTTTCGAAGCGGCTTCCCTGGCTCGATAAACGCGAAATAAATTCGGTTGGTTGCGGCAAAACCAATTTGCCCGAACGGTGTGATCCGATTCTTGCCGCCGATACGTTGGACGAGACCACCGACGAACAAATAAACATCGCCTCGATCACAGAACGACCCACCTGTTTGGCTTTTCACGAAACCGAGTGGTGCGAGATCGTCAAGGATCTTTCTGTTGACGAGCTTTTCGAGTTTGGATGAAGGAATAGTGGTAGTCATGATCCATCAAGGATAAGGCCGCAACAACTGGCCGGCCGGCGTGTTGACGAAGATATTGATCTGGGGGCGCACGTTGATGACCTTGCCGACTTCAAAGGCGCGGCCGAAAAAGATCTGCCCCGCTAATGAATTTTCCAACGTAATCGTCGCACTGCCATTGGCGATCCCAGGGAAAGCGATCTTCTGGTTCGCGCTGAGATTACCAAATAGATCGCTTGTTGACAGATCCTTCGTGAAGCTGAGTTTGGCTTCGTTGATCTGGAAGGTTTCGTCGGGTAACCGCACTAGGGCATCCGGCCTGAAGCGCACCGATGTGCCATCTCCGAAGGTGGCTCGCAAGTACACCTGCTCGCCGACATTTCGTTGACCTCTTTGGTCACGCAGATAGCTGGTGACGATGCTCTCTTGCTCGACTCCAGAGGTCTTGGCGACCTGTCCTGGAATGACCAGCTTCCCAGCACCCGCCACCTCATCCACTCCGTTGGCAACCAGCCCCTTCACGGCAGACCCGGCCGCACTGAGTCCGCCCATGACACCGGCGATCTCGGCGCCGGCCTGCACGGAGGAAAACAGCACCGTGGTCGCCGCGTCGCCCAGATAAGCTTCGGACGTGGTGTGCAGTGGATTGAGGACACGGTTTGCCAAGTATTGACCCACCGGCTGCAGCGCGGCCTCGATGTCCCGGGCGCCGGCAGTTTGCGGGGTATATCCCTGCGTGTCGCGGAATCCTTGCTGCACGGCCAGTGCGGCCTGGGTCGAGTCCAGCAGGAATGGCACCGACGCGGCTCCGCCGGCAATCCGCACCGCCTCGTTGTAGGCGCCGCTGCCCAGCAGTTCGATGCCACCGGCCAGATACTTCCCGGTGGTTTCGAGACCCGACCCGATCGCCTCCACGCCGGACTCGATATCGGCTCCCAGCCTCGACAGGAAGCTTGGCGCCTGTGCCGAGAAGTTCACAGGCTGCAAGGTACCGAGGTCCACGGCCTGGCCCTCGGGGTTCCTCCCCCCATAGATCACCAGCCCGATGGCCTCGGGGCTGTCCGGCCCGACGGCCTGGCCCACCTGGGCTGCATTCAAGGTCTGCTGGTCGTTGATCGCCGCAATCTGGTCGAGGGTCGTGTCGGGATAGGCGGTGATGCCCGCCACGGTCTGGCCGGGGGTGCCCGCAGCAGGCGATCCC
Organism: Burkholderiaceae bacterium; assembly: GCA_004322085.1. Classification (GTDB taxonomy): domain Bacteria; phylum Pseudomonadota; class Gammaproteobacteria; order Burkholderiales; family Burkholderiaceae_C; genus Rhodoferax_A. Next base: position 29 of record SCRR01000054.1, on the reverse strand, counting down.
AGCACCCCGTCCGGCAGCTGCACCCCGGG
>SCRR01000053.1 GCA_004322085.1 Burkholderiaceae bacterium | reverse complement strand
CGGTGCTGGCCGTGGGAGACTGCGGGACCTGTGGTGGAATCTTCGTTGCCAATTACGCCACGAGAGGTCCAATCAGCGACGTGATTCCTGTCGACGCGGTGGCCAATGGTTGCCCGTCGAACCCGCTGGCCATCCTGCGCGGGTTACTGCACATCACCCACCATCTCACGTCTTAACATCTCTTCTGGTCGAGTCGATAACCAGTGGAAATAGATTATTAATTCTGTCTCATTGCACTAATTTTGGCTCTGCACAGATCACGTAAAAAACCATATTTGCGCCAACTTTTGGGCAAGTCTTGTGTTTCGCCTCCGCTCTTCCCTTGCGTTTAAGGCTTCGTGTCATTTCTATTTAAGCCATCTCGGATAACTCCTAACGCGGGTTGCCAAGTCTTCCGTAAGTGATGCTATTTCATTGCCGGTCGACATGTACGGAAGACACTGCACATCCGTATAACGGCAACACAAGGTGGACGACATACTTGACGTAAGTCAAGACAGGGCGAGATTCCAAGTGGAATTGCGGACAGCAGGCAACCTGCACCAATTTCCACCCATATGATCAGTTCACCCGCAATCGCCCTCCTAGGGGCGGGAAGAAGAAAATATGACCACAGACGCACCACCAGACTGGGACCCGCATGCACCGGAGGTGTTGGTAAACCCAATGAGCGCCTATGACCGTATGCGACATCGCTGCCCAGTTGCCCACAGTGACTTTTTACACTATTCGCTCTTCCGCCATGCCGATGTCATGCGAGTCTTGCAGGATCCGCATACCTTCAGCAGTCAGGCGTCGCATTACGTATCAGTTCCCAATAGCATGGATCCGCCCGAGCACGCCGCCTATCGGCTGATGATTGAACCGTACTTCAATACGAAACGAATTACAGAATTCGAACCTATCTGCCGCCAAATTTGTAGAGACCTGGTCGCCACCTTGCCGCACAATGGTCAGATCGGGATCATGTTTGGTTTGGCACATCCATTCGCCCTACGCGTACAGTGCGCCTTTCTCGGCTGGCCTGACAGCCTGCACAAGCCGCTTCGTCAGTGGATCCGCAGAAAAAACGCGGCAATGCTCTCCCGAGACCTGCAGGCAATGCGAACCATCGCAACTGAATTTGATGCGACCATTCGTACTCTACTGGAGACGCGGCGCAAAGCAGGCGCTGATGTACCCGACGACGCGACGACTCGCCTGATGCACGAAAGCGTCAATGGCCAGCCGTTAAAGGATGCAGAAATAGTCAGCATTTTGCGTAACTGGACCGTGGGTGAACTTGGCACACTGGCCTCCAGCGTTGGAATCATCGCGTATTATCTCGCCGGGCACCCGGACGTCCAGGAACTTCTGCGTAACAGGCCGGAATTAGTCCGCGTCGCAAATGACGAGATCTTGCGTATCTGCGCCCCTCTTACCGCGAACCGCCGCACACCCACGTGTCCGGTTCACATCGGCAATACTTCGATTCCAGCAGGTGAGCGCATCACACTCATCTGGGCGTCAGCCAATCGTGATGAAACTGTCTTCGGTGACCCAGATGAGTTCCGCCTAGATCGGAACCCGGCACTTAACCTGCTCTACGGCGCCGGCATCCATGCATGTCCAGGAGCGCCACTTGCAAGGCTCGAGCTCGAAGCCATGATCCAGGCATTGCTTGCCGGCACACGGGCGCTAGAGCCCGTAGGGGACACACCTCCAGCGCCCGCGACCTATCCGACCGGCGGCTATCACGAGGTAGTTTTGCGAATATATCGCCACGCAGAGAAGTTGGCTGGTTTTGATTCGTATCAACGCAACACAAGTGACTCGGAAGTATAAAAAGGTGAACTTTCAGAGGACCGAGTATGGGTGCGATTCAGCTTAGCTACTGTACGTTCGGTTTGACCAGCCTCAGTTTCATAGATGCCATCATGGCAGTGGATCGCGCCGGCTACGACGGCGTCGAAATTTCATTTCACCGCGACCAGTTCAATCCATTTGATATTGACGACGACGACCTTGCAACAGTCAGGAAACGGCTGGATACATCACACGTAAAGCCGGCGTGCATTGCGACCGCCTCGCACTTCTTCACTCCTTCGCGGCCACACGAACCTTCACTCATTGCAGTAGAGCGCGCGGGACGCAAGCGCCGCATAGATCTTATCAGACGCGGTATCCACGTCGCGCGGCAGCTCGGCGTACCGCTGGTCACGTTTGGTAGCGGCTTCGTGCGCGACGAACATATCGCAAATCCGCGTATTGACGCCGGCGAACTCCTGGTGGACTCCATTCGAGAATGTCTAAGCGAGATCCGCGACGACGAGGACATTACGTTACTCATCGAGCCCGAGCCAGGCATGTACATCGAGACATTGGCCCAGGGACTTGCGCTCATGCGGGAAATCCGCTCGCCGAAATTCAGACTGCACGCCGATCTATGCCACGCGTACTGCTCAGAACCGGACTATGTTGGCGCACTGGCGCTGGCCGCGCCGCACACACGCTACTTGCACATCTCGGACGCACGCCAAGGCTATAACCTGAAGATCGTGCAGGACACGGAGAACCTTGCACCCGATCTGAACCTTGCAAGCCTTCTGGTGCACTTTCCCGACACTGCTGACTATCTCCTGCTCGACCGTGTCCATCCTATCTACTTCTGTGATGCACCAATGACCCGCAGACGCCAGACACGAATTGATTCGCTGCTCGCCAGTGCAGACGTACACGCGACACTTGCAATCGCCGACTATACGAGTCTCTATGTCGGCGCATCGCCACTCGATGATGAGGTCTTTACTTACCTGATTTCGATGCCGGGTCTGAGTTACGACGTACTAGCGCGCGCAAGGCCCGTCGTTGCTTGGCTACGCGGCGCGAAAAATTCCCCTCTGGTCAACCAGATGGTTGCGAACACGCGCACTGGTATTGCCCACTTTCATGAGATCCCTGGTGACGGCACACTCGATTTCGCCGCAAGCTTCAAGGCGCTCACGGACAATGGCTTCTCGGGTTACGGATCAGTGGAGCTGTACCACCACGTCGCCTCTTGGGAAAAGGCGCTCACCGACAGTTATCGGCATCTCACGCAATTCACCGCTGCGCATCGATCGCACGGCATCCCCGAAGGGAATATCTCATGATCGATATTGAGCAACTGGGATGGCGCGCCGACCAAGTCGGCGAGCTCGATCACCGCTTACTGAAAGCACCAAGTGTCAAGCTGCGTTCGGCGCGGCAGGGTCCGGGCGGCGATACGATCTTCTGCATCGATCTGCGGGTGCGGCGCCCCAATAACAACAACTACCTCTTCCCCACGGCACTGCATTCGGTAGAACACTTCCTGCTGGAAGGTCTGCGACGGCACCTGCCGGAGCATTTCATCTCGGTCGGTATTATGGGCTGTCGGACCGGCTTCTACCTCGCATTCATGAATGAGGGACGCGCGGACACGATCTGTTCGGTGCTGGGACGTACTCTCGAGGAGGTGCTGGTTGCCACCGCCGTGCCGTACGCGCGCATGAGCCAGTGCGGACATTGCCGGGATCACAGCTTGGAAAGCGCGCAGACTGTTGCACGCGAAATCCTCGCGCGCCGTACCCACTGGCTGGATGCGGCATGAACGGGGACACCGTCCGCTGGCAGGTGCGCGAGCAGCGCCCAATCACCTATGACGTAATCAAGGCGAAACACCTGTTCCATCCTGACAACCGTGCCTTGCTCTTACCCGGCCTGCGTGAAGGTGGGCGCCGCTTCGTAGTGCTCGATGATCATGTCGCCCTGCTCCACGGCGAGGCGATCCGTGCCTGGTTCACCCATCATGAGATCGATGCCAGGATCGCGATATTTCCGAGTGGTGAGGAACACAAGACTTTCGATTCCTATCAAGAGCTTCTGCACGAGCTCGACGCCTTCCCCATCCACCGGCGTGACGAGCCGATCATCGCGATTGGCGGAGGTGTCCTGACCGATGTGGTCGGCTTCGCCGCCGCGAGTTACCGCCGCAGTGTGCCACACATCAAGGTACCGACCACACTTATGGGCTATGTCGATGCCTCAATCGGGATCAAGGTCGGCATCAATTTCAACGGTCACAAGAATCGCCTCGGCAGTTTTGAGCCGCCACTCGCTGTATTCCTTGACAAGACGTTCCTGCGAACCGTCCCGCGTCGTCACCTGCTAAACGGCGTATGCGAAATCATCAAGCTCGCCATCATCCGCGACGCCGCACTGTTCGAGCAGCTCGAAGCCGACGGTGTGAGAAGCATCACCGCCTTCTTCGCGAACAAAGCCGGGGATGCGATCCTGGACCGTGCTGTCGGTGGCATGCTCGAGGAGCTCACACCGAACCTCTACGAAGATACGCTCGAGCGTAAGGTTGATTTTGGCCACACATTTAGCTATGGACTCGAGGCCCGACACCAGCATCGCCTACTGCACGGCGAGGCCGTACTGCTCGATATCCTCGTATCAAGCGGACTCGCCCAACAACGCGGCCTGCTTGCAGAGCACGAGCTGACCCGGATCTTCTCGCTCGTCGAGTGTCTGGGTATCGAGCTCGACACTACTGTGCTCGACGTCGACTCGATTTGGCAATCCCTGCTCGAGCGCATTGAACATCGCAACGGCAAGCAGCGCGTACCGGTGCCTACGGGGCTTGGCCAATGCGTTTTCCTCAACGACATCACGCATCAGGAGCTTGAAATCGCAGTGCTTGCCCTACATGCCAGGATGACAGCAAGTCATGAACCAGCCCTCGAACGTTGACAGCCAGGAAATCAGCAAGTTTGACCGCGTGGCCCGGCTATGGTGGGACACCGACGGCAAGATGGGCATGCTGCACGTCATCAACCCGCTGCGCACCCGGTTTGTCCTGGACCAGGCCCCGCTCCGCCAATCCAGGGTTATTGATATCGGCTGCGGGGGCGGTATCTTCGCTGAGGCACTGGCAGAGGCCGGAGCCAAGGTCGTTGGTATCGACCAGGCTCAACAAACACTCGAGATCGCCCGACAGCATGCAACCAAAAGCGGCCTCGCTATCGACTACCGCTTGCAGACCGTCGAGCACCTCGTGACACAGGAGGCCGGCAGCTACGATGTGGTGACCTGTATGGAAATGCTCGAGCACGTCCCCAATCCCGCTTCCGTGGTGAACGCCTGCGCCCGCCTGCTAAAACCTGGCGGCCATGCTTTCTTCTCCACCATCAACCGTACCCTTAAGGCATTCCTGTTTGCCATCGTCGGCGGCGAATACATCTTGCACATCCTGCCGCGCGGAACACATAGATACAACAAACTGATCCGGCCCGACGAACTGCGCAAGTGGTCGGCAACGGGCGGGCTTGAATTCGTCAGCATTGCAAGTCTCATGTACGACCCGCTGGCCAAGCACTTTCGCGTCGTCCCTGGCAAGGAAGACATCAATTACATGGCGTGCTTCACCAAGAAGGACTAACGACAATGCGAAGATTTCTCGCGCTCTCACGCTCTACTCACGGTGTGCTCGATCTCGCCATGACGGGATTTGCCGCCCTACTCTGGCTGGGCCATTTTCCGGCATGGTGGGTGCTGCTTGTTGCACTAGTGACGGCCGCTGCGGGATACACCGCACTGTATACGCTAAACGATTTGATCGGCGTAAAGACCGATCGGGAAAAATTCGCCGGTACCAGCATCAATCCAGGCTATGCCGTCGAAGCCTCCGAGTTGCGCCACCCGATCGCCCAAGGCAAGCTCAGCCTGGGAGGTGGCATCGCTTGGTTCGCATTCTGGTATCTGATTGCACTTGCCGGCGCCTGGTTTCTGAATCCCTTTCTCGTCATTGTTGTCCTGGCTGCGCCGGTACTGGAGACCGCCTATTGCCTGCTCCTTAAGGTCACATATTGGCGCGCACTCGTCAGCGGCCTGGTCAAGGCGCTCGGACCGGTTGCGGCGGTGCTCGTGGTCGTACCTCGGCCCGCTCTGCTCTGGCTTGGCCTGATGATCGCCTGGCTCGTTACATGGGAGATCGGCGGGCAGAACATCCCCGCTGACTGGAATGACGTTGAGGAAGACCGTCGCATCAGTGCCAGAACTATCCCCGTCGTATTTGGTGCACATATTGCCGCAGTCGTGGTGATTGCGATGCTCCTTGCCACCGTGGCTCTCGGTTTCCTGCTACCCATCATGTCTCCGCTTGAGCTCGGCCTGCCCTATCAACTAGCCACCTTCGCCGCTGGCCTCTTCCTTCTGCTCCTGCCGGGCGCCCGGCTCTTGGTTTCGCACGAGGAACGTCAGGCGGCGAGGCTCTTTGATCGTGCGAGCCTATACCCCATCGTGCAACTCGCGATCATCACGATTTTCGTGCTCACGCAGCACGGAGGCGCATGACCAGGCGATTCCCTCACTCAAAGCGAAATGCAATAGCCAACCGATTCCATAAACCAACCCTCTCGAGATCAGATTCATGAATGCCGCGGTGCCTGACATAGAGATTTCCGAAGAACTGATTCGCCGTTTCGATACCCTCGGGCCGCGCTACACCTCGTACCCGACGGCCGACCGGTTCCGCGCCAATTTCAGCGCGCAGAACACCATTCGCTACCTGGAACAGCGCGCCGGCCGCAGCCACAATCCACCGCTGTCGGTCTACGTACACCTGCCATTTTGCGAATCGCTTTGCTATTTCTGCGCCTGCAACAAGATCATCACCAATGATCATGGCAAGGTCGCCGAATACCTGCACTATCTGGACCGCGAGATGACGATGGTGGCGGGCCATCTCGGAACTGAGCGCGAGACGATACAGCTGCATTTTGGCGGCGGCACGCCGACTTTCCTCTCCGCTGACGAGCTGGGACAGTTGATGCGTATGCTGCGCAGTCATTTCAACTTCACGGCCGATGCTGAGCTCGGGATCGAAATCGACCCGCGCACCGTCAGTCCTGACACGCTGGCGATGCTGGCCGGACTCGGTTTCAACCGCACCAGCTTTGGCGTGCAGGATTTCGATCCGGCAGTGCAGGAGGCCGTCAATCGCATCCAGCCGCGCGAGATGGTAGAAACCGCGATTGTGGCCAGCCGCCGCGCGGGCTTTGAGTCGATCAACGCCGACCTGATCTACGGTTTGCCCAAGCAGACTCTGAGCAGCTTCGACCGCACGCTGGACCAACTGATCGAACTGGTGCCGGACCGGATTGCGCTGTACAACTATGCGCATTTGCCCAACCGTTTCAAGGGTCAGCGGCTGATCCGCGCTGCCGACCTGCCGAGCGCCGAAGATCGTTTGCAGATCTTCCTGATGTCAATGCGGCGCTTGCTCGACGCGGGTTACCGCTACATCGGCCTGGATCATTTTGCCAAACCGGACGACGAGTTGAACGTAGCGCGGGAAAACGGCACCCTGCATCGTAATTTCCAGGGCTACACCACGCGCGCTGAGTGTGATCTGGTGGCATTCGGCATGTCGGCCATCAGCAAGGTTGGCGACTCGTACAGTCAGTCCTCGCACAGCGTCACCGGTTATTACAAGCATCTGGAGGAAGGCCGCCTGCCGACTGAAAAAGGCTGCCAGTTGAGCCGGGATGATGTCTTGCGACGCACAGTGATTATGGAGATCATGTGCGGCGGCCCGCTCCGGTTCCCAGCGATCAACCAGCGCTACGAGATTGATTTCATTAGATATTTTGATGCTGAGCTGGCGCGCTTGATACCCTACCAGGAAGCTGGCCTGATCGAGATCACGGTAGAAGGCATTTTTGTGTCGCCCAAGGGGCGCCTGTTCGTGCGCGGGGTCGGCCTGGTGTTTGATAAATATTTACGTCAACCCACGACGTCAAGTTACTCGAAGCTGATTTAAACAGCCCTCTTGTAGCTGTCAGCTGGAAGATGACACGATCAGATTAGTATGACCTGCTGCGATAAGGCGCTGGTCAAGCCAATGATGGGGCTTGCCCACAGCGGGGGCTTTCAGCACAGAGTGCCACCGAGGACGAGGTCGCAATTCCGATGCTGGCTACTCTCTTTCGGTCGTCCGAATTTCCAGAGCCATTTCTTCAGCGCTGGTTGCCGTGCGGCATGCGCGCGCCAAGCCGCTTGTGCTCCAGGTGAAGTCGAAGGTCGCGCGCGCGTCGCGCACATCGATGCGAAAGCGCTTGTGCAGCAGCCGCTCTCCCACATCGAGCGGCACCTGGCGCTCCATGCTGGCATTGAGCGCCGCGACCAGCAAGACCGAGCCCGGATAGGCCGGCAGGCGGGTTCTGTCGCGATAAGCGCGTGCTGGTAAGGCCAGCCGATGAAGTTTGACCGAACGACGATGATCGAGGCGCTGCGCCGACTGGTGAAGTGGATGCACTACCCGCTGGAAGTGATGGCGGTGTGCGTTCGCTGGTACGCGGCATACCAGCTGAGTTTTCGAAACATCGAGGAGATGATGGTCGAGCGCGGCGTCGCGGTCGATCACTCCACCTTGCATCGCTGGTCGATGAAGATGTTGCCCGTGCTGGCGGCTGCATTCCGCCGGCGCAAGCGCCCCGTAGGCCTGAGCTGGCGCATGGACGAGACCTACGTCAAGGTCGCTGGCCAGTGGAAGTACTTGTACCGCTCGGTGGACCGCGCCGGCAACACCGTAGATTTCCTCTTGCGCGCCAAGTGAGATCATGCTGCTGCACGAGCATTCTTCGAACGAGCCATCGACCTGCACGGCGTGCCCGAGACAATTACCATCGACAAGAGCGGCGCCAACGCTGCCGCAATCATGAGCATGCAGGCCGACAGCGGCCTACCCATCACGATGCGCCAATCCACATACCTCAACAACATCATCGAGCAAGACCACCGCACCAGCAAACGCATCCCCCGGCCGATGCTCGGATTCAAGAGCTTTCGCGGCGCCCGAATCCTGATCGCGGGCGTCGAGGTCATGCACATTATTCGCAAAGGCCAGCTTTGTGCCATCAAAGACCGAGCCTGGTCGACGGCGAACCTGTTCTACTCGATGGCTTTTTGGTCGGCGTCGACCTCGCGTCCAGGCTTGGCCTCAGCGCGCTATCGCGACAGAATCCATTTTCAACTAGTCCGGAGTCTGGTCAGTGATGATATGGCGCACCGCCGCCTCGAGCAACCGGCCATCGCCCGTCCTGCGCTCGCTGAGCGCGTGGCGCAACGGCTATCTCGGCGAAGCCGAACGTGCCGAGGTCGTGCGGCTCCCGCTGGCGTTCAAGGCCATGACCGCGGCGCTCAAAAACGCTGGAGGAGACATCTCGGCCTTCGGAGCCCGGGCCATTGCCATGCTGCGCCAGCGTGGTTGGAAGCCCGACTACACGGAGGTGCTCCGCCGCGCGGACCCGCACGTACCGACGGGTAATGAACCGCTGGTGGTGCTGGGCGCTGCCCGACTTGGCAATACCCGCCTCATTGACAACCTGGAAATCTGATCAGTTCTACCCATCCAGCGCAGCGGCACGGCACTGATAATCGCGTTGGCCTTACGCGAGAGACGGCGTGCCCCTCCTATATCCTTTATGACATTGGCCTAATGCTGCGGCCCCACCGGCGTCACGGGCTCGAACAGAAGACCGCCCGCTGCGACGCTGCCCTGAGGTGGTTTTTGCATGCGCGCGATCCGATCTGCGCGCTCGCTTGCCGGCTGTTCGTAGCAGCGAAGCCGTGCGTTGCTTCTATAGACGCCCCGGCCGGCGCTTGCCAAGCCGCCATTGTGCGAAGTTTGAGGTGCCGCGCCATCTTCCTTGAGGCAGGTTTTAAAGTCCTCCTTCGACTGACCGCCTGGGCGGGCGGCACGGTCCTGCAGGTACTGCGCCTGTGCGCCGGCCGAGGCGCTCACGCCTGCGGCCAGCGCCGATACCGCCATCATTGCACCCAATGTGGACGGCCCAATGACTCGGCAAGAAGTTGCTGTATGAAACATGAACATTACCGACTCCTCTGTTTACAAATGCCTGGATCCGTTGGCTCACGAAGGGCGGGCTTCACCCGCAGGGCGCGCGCTGAAGGTCGATTCGGATGTCGTCGCGAGAGCGGGTTGGTGCGTTGTTCGTCACGGCTGCGTATGCCGCGCCTTGAATTTCCGCCATGCGTCTTATCATCGTCATGCAACTCGATTACGACCAGCATCGATTACGCTAAACTGCGTACTGTCGCAGTCATACCATTGGAGTGGTCATGCCATGTTATTCAATCGATGGCGTGGTGCCGGTCGTACACCCGAGTGCCTTCATCCACCCGACCGCAGTGCTGATCGGTGACGTTATCGTCGGACCCGGCTGCTACGTCGGCCCCTGCGCCAGCCTGCGCGGCGATTTCGGTCCGATCCTCCTCGAGGCCGGCGCCAATGTCCAAGACACCTGTGTTATCCACGGCTTCCCGAAGGATGTCACTGTGGTTGAAGAAAACGGCCACATCGGTCATGGCGCGGTGCTGCATGGCTGCTCGGTGCGGCGCGATGCGCTGGTCGGCATGAACGCGGTGGTGATGGATGAAGCCGAAATAGGCGAGCAGGCTTTTGTTGCGGCATGCTCTTTCGTGCCGGCGGGCATGCGCGTGCCACCTCGCAGCCTGGTGGCCGGCACTCCGGCCAAACTCAAGCGTGATCTGACGATCGAAGAAATTGACTGGAAACGAGAAGGCACGCTGGCCTACCAGCAGTTGTCGCGTCGCTGTCTAGCTTCGCTGCAAGAAGCTGCGCCACTGACCGAAGTGGGCACCGAACGTGGCCGCCTGAAGTCTGACCACATGCACTCATTGATCGAGACGAAGCGCGGCTGACCGATTACTGCATCGTATTCGTGCGCTCGCTCAGCGCTAGAGTCACCCAAACGCCAGCGTAGTGCCGACTGACGCAGGTCGAAATCGGCAGGACGGCGTACGTTACGTGATCAATGCCTCGGCGGCTGCCCACCTATCGTGTCACCTGGACCACTATGACGCATTCGCGTTCAAGCGGTGGTTGCCACCAGCGCGCGCTTCTTTAGTTCCCCGACCAGGCTCTGCGCAGCCTGTTGCCCGAGTGCCTGGTCGGCCATCGGGTACATCATCTGCTCTTCCTTCATGTTGTGCTGCTGCAGGAGCTCATGCAGCGAATTTGCGGCCTGAAGGTACGACGCCATATTGTTTGCCTGCGTTGCCTCGCGCATCTGCGTGAACATTGGCCGCATCAGCTCGTGTTCGCTGGACATCGTCTGGCTCGGTCCGGCGCCCGACATGCCGCTGACCTCATCGAAGGCCGGGAACAGGATTTTTTCCTCCATCTCGATGTGACGTTCGATGCGGCGCAGGAACATCTCGCCGTCGCGCTCAACTCCGGCCCAGTCGGCGGCTTCGGCAGCATTGCGCGCGCGCTCGAAGATCGCGTCGACTTCGCGGTGGTCGTTCATCATGTAGTCGTTGATCGATTCCATACGGATTCTCCTGCGCGCTCAAGGGTATTTGAGCTCTTGGCGCTTACCGGTGACGGTGGCCCAGTGGGCCGCCTCGGACAGCGGGGACTGCTTGCAGCTGATCGTCGGCCAATCGGCCGCAAGCTCGGCGTTGAGTGCGATGAACGATTGCTGCGCCGCCGGCACGTCGGCGTCGGCGTAGATCGCCTCAACCGGACATTCGATAACGCAGGCCATGCAGTCGATGCATTCATCGGGATGGATCACAAGGAAGTTTGGGCCGGCGTGGAACGCGTCGGTCGGGCAGACTTCAACGCAATCGGTGTGCTTGCAGTTAATGCAGGCTTCGGTTACGACATGGGTCATTGATGTCTCCTGGGAACACCACTCGCCTCAACTCGCCATCGTGGCGGCGACCGGCTCGGGTTTGTGCGTGACGGTAACGACGGGGCACTCGCCGCTGGCGCCGCCGCACGGCTCGAAGCGCTTGCGCGTCGCGGCCATCGCCGACCAGCGGCGCGCCACTTTTTCGCTCGCACCCTGCTGGCCGGCGGTCGGTGGTATTGGCTTGCCCTCTGCGAGCAGCTTCTCGACGCGACGCAGGCCGAGGAAGGCTGCACCGTAGGCGCCATTGAGCTGGCCCAGGCCATTCGGCGCGACATGGAACTTGGCTCCCAGCGTCTTCTCGAGCGCGGAAACCATAGCCTCATTCCGGGTCATGCCGCCGGTCAGCATATAGCCTGGCTCGAGGCCGACACGGCGCATCAACTGGATCGCACGCCCACCGAGTGAGATCATCGCGCCCATCATGATGTCCTCGGCCGGAACGCTGTTGGACAGATGATTGATAACTTCGGACTCGGCGAAGACGGCGCAGACGCTGCTGATCGTCTTGGGTGCAGTCGAACGCATCGCGTATGGACCGATGTCCTCGGTGGTCAGGCCCAGATAACGTGCGGTTTTCTCAAGGAAGGCGCCGGTGCCGGCGGCACACTTGTCGTTCAGCCGGAACGCCTTCACCCGCCCCTCGGCATCAACCTTGATCGCCTTGATGTCCTGGCCGCCGATATCGAGAATGGTGCGTGTGTCGGGATAGAGGTTCGTCGCAGCCTGCGCGTGAGCGGTCAGTTCGGTCACCTGCGCGTGACGGAACGGCACTGTGTAGCGACCGTAACCGGTCGCCGCGACGTAGGTGATGTCCGAGCGGCCCAGCTTGCAGTTTTGCAACAGGTCCTCGAACACTGCCTCGGCGGCAACCGCCAGCTTGAAGCCGGTACGGCGCACTGCGGTGCCGAGCACCTCGCGCTTATTGTTGAGCGCGATCGCCTTGGTGTAGGTCGATCCAATATCAATGCCAACAACGTTCATTGAGTTCTCCTAGGCCAGCGCAGGCGCTGGTTGGGTCATGGGTTCTACCGGGTACTCGGTGTGCTCGTGTGCGAACAGTGCCGCACCGAGGGCGCCACAGAAATGCGCATCAGCACTGACGTTCAGCTTCGTGCCGACCGCCTCTTCGATCAGCTTGACCATCGCGACGTTGCGGCTGACGCCGCCGGTAAATGTCACTTCCGGATGGATGCCGACCCGGCGCGCCAGCGACACGCAGCGGCTGGTTATTGCCTGGTGAACGCCCATCAGTACGTCCTCGGGCAGCATGCCCTTGGCCAGGTGGCTGATAATTTCCGACTCGGCGAACACCGTGCAGGTGGTGGTAATGCGTACTGGGTTCTGCGACTTCATGGCAAGCGGTCCGAGATCCGAGAGCGACATTTCGAGCGCGTAAGACGCCGCGCCGAGAAACCGCCCGGTGCCAGCAGCGCACTTGTCGTTCATCGTGAAGTCGGCGACCTGACCGTCCGGCTTGACTGAGATCGCCTTGGTATCCTGGCCGCCGATGTCGATCACCGTGCGTGTGCCGGGGAACAGAGCGATGGCGCCGCGGGCGTGACAACTGATCTCGGTGACCTGCTCGTGACCGAAGTTGACGTTGTAACGGCCGTAGCCGGTACCGGCAACGCGAACCACCTGATCCTCGGTGATGCCGGCATCGGCCAGTGCCGCCTTGAAGGCGTCCTGCGCGACCGTGACCATGCTGGTCTCCATGTCCTGAAGCGCGCGGCCGACAACGACATCGTTCTCGTCGATGATGACCGCCTTGGTCTGGGTCGAGCCGACATCGACTCCGCCGTAGTACTTCATGCTTGGCTCCCGATAGCTGTGGCCGTCACTTTGCCGCTGTGCAGCACCGGGCCACCGCGCTGGTTCAGCGACTCGAAGAACGCGTCCACGCGGTTCTTGATCTGCGCGTCCGACCAGTAGCGCGGGTCGATCAGGTCGGATTCGATGTAAAGGCTGGGCACTTTCATGCGCTTGTTCAGGTAGTCGCGCGTGTCTGCCATGCCCGAGGAAACGAAGCGGCAGCTCTTGATGCCGTGGAATACGACGCCGTCGACGTCGTAATCCTTGATTTGCTTGGCCAGGCGTTCGTGCGCGAAGAACTGATTAGATAGGCCCCGTTGCGCCGCCAGTGCCGAGACCTCGGCCAAGCTCTCGAGCGGCCGCGAGGTATCGTAGACGAGGTCGCC
>SCRR01000052.1 GCA_004322085.1 Burkholderiaceae bacterium | reverse complement strand
CCACCGCAGCCGGATCGAGCGGGCCTACCGCAGGGCGATCGGTCAGGCGCGGCATGAGATCATCATTGCCAACGCCTACTTCGTGCCGGGGCACAAATTGCGCAAGGCGCTCATGATGGCCGCGCAACGTGGGGTCAACGTGAGGTTGCTGCTGCAGGGCAAGTATGAATACTTCATGCAATACCATGCGGTGCGTCCGGTGTATGGTGCGCTGCTCGGCTGCGGGGTGGAGATCTACGAGTATTCGGCCAGCTTTCTGCATGCCAAAGTGGCGGTCGTCGACGGTCACTGGGTTACGGTGGGCTCCTCCAACCTCGATCCCCTGAGCCTGCTACTGGCGCGCGAAGCAAATGTCGTGGTGAACGATGCGGGTTTCGCGGCCGACCTGCGTGCCAGGCTGGTCCATGCCATGGACAACGGCGGCCAGCGGGTGGAGGCGGCGCAATACGCGAGCAGGCCCTGGCACCAGCGCCTGCGCGACCTTGCCGCCTTTGCCCTGATGCGCGCAGCGCTGTTTGTGACAGGCTATCGCTATTAGCTGGTTTGTTATTAAATTGATAGCCACCTGCGAAGTACAGGTGAGCCCTTAAAGCATTAAACGGTAATCAAACAATCGCTGTTACCATCATTCCATGTTATTAAAAACACCCGACACCATGAGCACAGCCGATCAAGACGAAGGCATACCCGTTTCGGTGAAGATACGCGAGCGGCTGGTGGCGGCGCGCAAGCGTTTCCATTCCAACGACAACATTGCCGATTTCATCGAGCCGGGCGAGCTCGAAAAACTGCTTGACGAGGTCGAGGCCAAGATGAAAGGCGTGCTCGAAAGCATGGTGATCGACACCGACGGCGACCACAATACCAACAGTACCGCGCGGCGTGTGGCCAAGATGTATCTGCGTGAGGTCTTCAACGGCCGCTACGTGCATGCACCCACCATCACCGAGTTTCCGAATGTCGAGCATCTGAACGAGCTGATGATCGTCGGACCGATCACGGTGCGCAGCGCCTGCTCGCACCATTTTTGTCCGGTGATCGGCAAAATCTGGATCGGCGTGATGCCCAACGAGCACACCAACGTGATCGGCCTGTCCAAGTACGCGCGGTTGGCCGAATGGGTCATGGGGCGCCCCCAAATCCAGGAGGAGGCCGTGGTGCAGCTGGCCGACCTGATCCAGGACAAGACGCAACCCGATGGCCTGGCCATCGTGATGCAGGCCAGCCACTACTGCATGGCCTGGCGTGGCGTGAAGGACCTGAACAGCAAGATGATCAACTCGGTCATGCGCGGCGTGTTCCTGAAGGATCCGAACCTGCGCCGTGAATTTTTATCTCTGATTCCGCAAAAGGACTGATGCCATGCTTGTACGTTTGCTTTATGCCAGCCGCGCGGTGGACCCGAGCCCGGGTGCGATCGAATCGATTTTGACGCAGTCGCGCCAGTACAACCCCACCAGCGGCATCACCGGCATCCTGTGCTATGGCGGCAGCGTCTTTCTGCAGGCCATCGAGGGTGGGCGCATGCAGGTGAACGGGCTGTACAGCCACATCCAGAAGGATGCGCGGCACAAAGACGTGGTGCTGCTGCAGTACGAAGAAATCACCGAGCGCCGGTTCGGCGGCTGGACCATGGGGCAGGTCAACCTGTCCAAGATCAACACGAATATCCTGATGAAATATTCAGAGAAGCCCGAGCTCGATCCCTATGCGGTATCGGGCCAGGTGTCGCTCGCGTTGCTCGAGGAGCTGATGGCCACCGCGTCCATCTGTGGCAGGACTTGAGACTGCTTGTCGGCTGCGACTTCAGCAGCAGTCCGACGCGCCGAAAGCCCATTGTTTTAGCCTTGGGGTCGTTATCCGGTGTGCGTGTTGTGCTATCGAAACTTGAGCGTTTCGAATCGCTCGACGGGTTGGAACGATGGCTGCGCGAACCCCGCTGCTGGACCGGCGCGTTTGACTTTCCGTTTGGCCTGCCACGCTCGCTGGTCGAGCATCTGCGCTGGCCGACGCAGTGGGACGCCTGTATCGAGCACTATGCCAGTCTGAGCCGCGACACGATTCGCGCGATCTTCGCCGCCTATTGCGACGCGCGTCCCGTGGGCGCCAAGTTCGCGCATCGCAAGACCGATGGGCCGGCCGGCTCGAGCCCGTCGATGAAATGGGTCAACCCACCCGTGGCCTTCATGCTGCATGCAGGCATACCGCTCTTGCTGGGTGCCGGCGTGCATCTGCCCGGATTGCACGAGGGTGACCCCACGAGGGTGGCGCTGGAGGGGTATCCCGGACTGTTGGCACATGAATTGTTGGGCCGGCGCAGCTACAAGAGCGACAGCGCCGCCAAACAGACGCCGCAGCGGCTGATCGCGCGCAAGGACCTGATCACGGCGCTGGAGCACGGGCAGAGCCGGCTGGGCCTGGCCCTGAAACTGACCCACGCCCAGCGCGATGCGCTGGTCGACGACGCCAGCGGCGATTGCCTGGACGCTGCGTTGTGCCTGCTGCAGGCCGCCTGGGCGCAAACCCGGCATGAGCAGGGCGCGCGGTATTACGGGTTGCCCGAGGGCATCGACCTGCTCGAGGGCTGGATCGTCACCGCATGACCGGGCGCGCCATGAAGCAGGGCCTGCAGCGCTTCGGCATCGGTTCGATAGGTGCGCAGCAGCGGCCCTTCATCGAGCTCGCCCGCCTGCCGCAGCACCGATTCCACCGGCAGCTTGATGCCGCTGATGTGAAGCACGATGCCCCGACTGGCCAGCATGTGGCGAACCTGGCTGAAGCGCTCGACACCGGTGGCGTCGATCCGGTTGATGGGATGCGCGAACAGGCAAACCTGTTCGATGCCCGGGACTGAGCCGCTCACATGTTCCACAATGGCGCGCTCGAACTCGCTGGCCGAGGCAAAATCGAGTTCGGCATCCATGCGCAATGCGTAGAGATGGGCCGCCAGCGGCGGCAGTTTCCACCGGTGGCGGTCCCGCAAACTGCCGTCCGGGTGCAGTCCGACTTCGATGATGCGTGGGTGCAGTCGCTGGTACAGAAAGTGGCTCAGACTGATCAGCAGACCGGTGATCACTCCCCAGTAAAGATTGGGCGCGCTCAGCACCGTGATGGCGAAGGTGACGGCGGCGGTCAGTGCTTCGACGCGCGATACTCGCCACACCCGCGCAAAAGATGAAGGTTTGAGCAGACCATAAATGGCCGCCACCACCACGGCGGCCAGTACCGATTGCGGCACCTGATGCAACACCGGGATCAGAAACAGCAGCGCGAGCAGCACTACCACGACCGACGTGATGGTGGCCCAACCTGTCTTGGCACCCGCATAGAGATTCAGAGCCGAGCGCGAAAACGAGGAGCTGGTGGGAAACGCGCCGCATAGCCCGGAGGCGATCTTGGCCAGGCCCTGGCCAATCAGGTCCTGATCCTGATTCCAGCGCTGCCCTTCGCGCTGGCTCTCTACCTTGGCGCTGGACGCCGTCTCCAGAAAACTCACGAGCGTGATAACCAGCACCGGGATCACGAGTTGACTCAGGACTGGCCACGGTAATGGCGACGGAATATAAAGTGAAGGCAGGCCCGAGGCCAGTTCCCCCACCACCTTGCCGCCCGCCGCTTCGAAACCCGTGGCGGTGCTCAGCGCCGACGCTGCCAGCACCACCGCGACCACCGCCGGCACGCGCGGTATGAAGCGTTTGGCCAGCACCAGTGCGGCGACGCTGCCCAGGCCAAAAACGGCCGCCGCGATGTGCAGGTCCGGTTGCGTGAGCATGTGGCTCCAGCTACTGCGGGAACCAAGGAGCGCCGGAATCTGAGAGATCAGGATCAGCACCGCCGCCGCTTGGGTGAAACCCATGAGTACGGGCGAACTCACCGCGTTGAGCAGCCAGCCTGAGCGCACGCAGCCCAGCACTACCTGCAGCAGTCCCGACAGCAGAGCCAGCCAGACGGCCAGATTGATCCACTCGGCGCTCCCGGGAACCGCCAGCCCGGTCAGCGACGAAGCAACCAGCAGACAGGTCAGGGCCGTCGGCCCGACCGACAACCGGGTGGACGAACTCCACAGCACAGCCACCAGCGCCGGCAGCATGGAGGCATAAATGCCGGTCACCAGCGGCATGCCCGCCAGTGCCGCGTAGGCGACGCCTTGGGGGATCACCATCAGGCCGACGGTGACACCAGCTCCCAGTTCGTTGCCGAGGGTGTTGCGATCGGGGCGGGGCCAGCCCAGAAAAGGAAACCAGCGGTGCAGTCGCGTCGTATTTGCCATCTGCGGCCCATGGTAACGGCTGTCGCCGGTCCGAACACTCGTCAGCGTTGCGGCATGTCCTTGTAGGAGTAGCCGAGGCTTACCGTGGCGTCCGCGGGAATGGGAGGCATGGTGGACTCCCAGGCTTGCCATTGCGCGCGCATGGCGTCCAGGCGCTCCGGTTTGAGCCTGGCATGGTTCGCGCGCTCGCGCTCGTCAAGCGGGATGTTGAACAGGTACTCTTTGCCATCCACCGTGAGGTATTTCCAGTCGCCGTCGCGCAAGGCGCGCTGGCCGCGGTGGTTCATGCGCCAATGCAGTGGCCGGTGAAAGCTGTGGCGGGCGTCGCGCAGCACCGGCAGCAGCGATACACCGTCAAGCGGGTAGTCGGGGTGCCCCGCCACGCCGGCTGCGTCCAGCATGGTAGCCGACCAGTCCATGGTCATGCAGTGCTGCGCGCTTTCGCCGCCCGGCTTGATCACCACCGGCCAGTGCGCGATCCATGGCACGCGGATGCCGCCTTCGGTCAGGTCCATCTTGCCGCCCACCAGAGGCCAGTTGTCCGAGAAGCGCTCTCCGCCATTGTCGCTGGTGAAGACCACCAGCGTGTTGTCGGCGATGCCTTGCCTGTCGAGCGCGGCCATGATCCAGCCAATGCCTTCGTCCATGTGGTGGATCATGCGACGGTAGATATGGATGTTGCCGCCCGCCAGGTCGAACAGGTTGTCCTTGATGGCGGGCGCCTTGGCCGCATCGTCGCGCGTTTCCCAAGGCCAGTGCGGTGCGGTGTAGTGCAAGCTCAGGAAAAAGGGCGCTTGTTGCGTTGTCATACGCTCCACGTAGTCAACCGCGCGGCGCGACAGCAGATCGGTCAGGTAGCCCTCATGGTGCTGCTCTTCTTCGCCGCAACACAGGTCATGCCGGCCACTGGAATCGCAATGGGTGAAGTAGTCGACGCCGCCCGATGTCGGTCCGAAGAATTCTTCGTAACCCGATCGCAGCGGGCCGAAGTTCGGCAGGTAGCCCAGATGCCATTTGCCAATCAGCGCGGTGCGGTAGCCGGCGCCGCGCAGCAGCGAGGGCAGGGTCGGGTGTTCGGGCGGCAAGCCCAGCGTGGCACTGCCGCGGCTCTTGCTGTTGATCGGCTCCTCGGCGGCGCCTCGCAAACGGTATTGGTAGCGGGCCGTCATCAGTGCAAAGCGCGTCGGCGAGCACACGGGGGAATTCGCATAACCCTGCGTGAACTTGAGCCCCTGAGCAGCGAGCCTGTCCAGTACGGGCGAGACGGGGCCGAAGATGGCGTTACGCCCGCCATAGCAGCCCAGGTCGGCGTAACCGAGATCGTCGGCCACGATGAAGATGATGTTGGGTTGTTTCATCGGATGTCCTCGCTCCGCATTCAGTCGACCCTCATGCCGGTCGCCTGGATGATATGGCCAAAGCGCTCCGAATCCTCTGCCAGCCGCTTCTCGGCGGCGGCGCCCATAGCGCCGTCGAACTGGAGGTCCAGAATGGCCATGCGCTTTTGTACTTCGGGGCGTGCCAGCGCTTCGGCAAAGGCGCGCTGCAGGATTTGCACCACCGGCTCAGGGGTGGCTGTGGGCACCATGGCGACATACAGCACCTCCTGCAGCAGATCCTTGTAGCCGGCCTCCTCCACCGTGGGAATGTCCGGCGCCAGCTTCGAACGCTGCCGGCTCGTCACGGCCAGCGCAGTAATTTTTCCGGCCTGCACGAAGGGCAGCATGCCGGGGGTAGCCAACACGCCGCCATCGACCTCCCCCGATACCACGGCGCTGACGGCCGGTGAATTGCCTTTGTAGGGAATGTGATTGAGCTTGGCCTTGGTCAATTCGTTGAACAACGCCACCTCCAGATGACCCGGGCTGCCGTTGCCTCCCGAGCTGAAATTGAGCGTCTTCGTCTTCGCCCGGGCAACGAGCTGGCTCATCGACTTGATCCCCGTGGACGGGTTCACACCTACCAGCAGACCGGAAGTGGCCAGGATCATGACCGGCTTGAGGTCGCCGGGCTTGAAGGGCATTTTTTTATAGAGATGCGGATTGACGGTGTAGGTAGTGCCGATGCCGAACAGCACCGTGTAGCCATCGGGCTGGCTTCTGGCCACATAGTCGGACCCGATGTTGCCGGCGGCCCCGGGCTTGTTTTCTACCACGAAGGATTGCTTCAGGGTCGTGCCCAGCACGCTGGCGACCGAGCGTGCGAGGATGTCCGATGGGCCACCGGGGGGCCAGCAGTTGACGAACGTCACGGTTTTGCCGGGGTACGCGCCTTGCGCGAGCACCGGTCTGGCGCCCAGGGTCAGCAGCAGGGCCGCGCCGCCAGCAGCAGCGATCGATTGACGACGGGTTAGCGAGTGGTGGAGGGGCATGAGTGTGGCCTTTCGTGGATGCATTCGGATGAATTTTGATCGCAATCGACCATCCGGGATCAGGGAGGCCGGGGTGCCGGCGCATCTATGCGGATACTGTAACCAGGACACGACCAATTGATCTCATCAATCATTCATGGGAATAACCCGGATATCTCATCCCGGGCCGTCGGCCAACCCGGCAGGCGTGGATGGTAATTTGCTGTACCGCGTGCAGCGGTGCGTTGACGATAGGGTGGCAAATGCCCTTTCGCCCAATGGATATCGGCGCGTTGCATGCTTTCACTGTCAACGCGCCGATGAAACGAGGGACATGAAAAAGCTGATTGCGCCTGCTGCCGCAATCAGCCTTCTATTGACTACACCAGTATGGCCACCCTATCAAGGTTTGACGAGGATGCTGTCGTGCACACTTTTTACGCCATTGACGCTGCGGGCATCGCGCACTGCCCGATCCTTCTCGTCCATTGACTTGGCAAAACCGGACAGCTGCACCTCACCGTTCAAGGTCTTGACGTTGATGGCGGTGGCGTCCACGCCGCTATCTCCGACGAATTTGGATTTCACCTGGGCGGTGATGGTTGCATCGTCTACATAGGCTCCGACGGTTTGCTGACCGCGTGTGACGGCGCAACCCATGGTGACGGCCGTGATCCCGGTCAGGGCGGCGAATGCGATGGCTCGAGCGTATTTCATGATGGTTCCTTCAAGTGAATGGTTTTAATTTGGTGCTGTATTTGAAAATCTCACCAATTTGCGGCACCACGCCAACCGGCTTGCACATTGAATAAAAAGAAATGAGGTTAAAGGTCGAGCCAATCCTTGAGCTCGTTAGCATGCTCTACGTCTTGAGCCAGAATTCCCTCCAGGACCCTGCGCGTCGTAGGATCCTTGTCGGCCAGCTTCAGCGCTTGTTTGTCCAGAACAAGGCTGTCGCTGGTGGTGGGTTTATTGTTTTTCATTCGATTTCCTTTCGGTTATTGCTGCCGGTGATCCGCAAGGAAAGCCACGAAGCGAGCGTGTTCACCTGCCATTACGACGACGCGCGGAAAAAAACAGTGCAGCGATGACTGCGCCCGCTACGGCGGAAATCAGCATGGACTTCATGGGTTGGTTTGCGACGTATTCGCCCGTGCTGTCGGCATAGCGTGACAGCGTTTTTTGAGCCCTGGCGCCGGCATCCGATGCCGCGTCCAGGCCGCGCTTGGCAAATCTTTGCGCCTGGTCAAACGAGGCGTCAACCAGATTACGCGTCCCCTCGTACGCCTGCCCCGCCGATTTCAGCACGTGATTTCCGGCGTTTTGTACAGTGTCAGCAACGTCTCGCAGTTCGGTGGTTTTGGAGGCGTGGTTCGTTTCGTGTGACATGGTCTGGGTCCTTGTAAATGGAGTGAACGGGAGGTGGAATCTGTGGGGTCAGCTCTTTCTGAGCAAACCCATGACGAAGCTGACAATCGCCATGATGACGAAGATGAAGAACAGGATCTTGGCAATCTCAACAGCTCCAGCGACGATGCCGCCAAAGCCGAAAACGGCTGCAATCAATGCAATCACCAGAAAAACAACGGCGTAATGCAACATGAAAATCTCCTTGCCGGGTCGTGCCCATGGATGAGGTGTTCACGATCGAATCACCTGAACCAAGGTTAAGGCGGCAGTCACGCGTTGTTCATCGGTGCGGGTCCTGTGCCGTTGTCAGCGGCCGCGTTGAGGTGTTGTAGGAATCCACCGACACAGGCAGCGGCCGCCATGGACAAACCTGCTGTCAGGTCGTGCCAGTGTTCCTGGGTATCACTGCAGAGATGCTGGTGCCGTTGCCCGGTCGCGAAGTTACCGTGAGGCGCCCGCCGCCCGCTTCGACGCGATGTCGCATGCCGGCGAGGCCATGGCTCGACAGCCGGCTCTCGGCCGGATCGAACCCCTTGCCGTCGTCCTTGACCTCGACGTTGACGTAACTGTCGAAATTCTGCAGGCTGATGGTGACGTGCTGGGCTTGTGCATACTTTCCAATATTGGTCAGCGACTCCTGCAGCAACCTGTAGATCGTGAGTTGCGCCGAACCACCCAGTTCGACCGCCTCAAGATCAGTGGTGATGCTGAGCCCCGACCTTTCGCCAAATTCCTGCGCGAGAATTTCGAGCGAAGCCACCAGCCCCAGATGTGACAGCGACGACGGGTGCAAGTCTTCGGTGATGCGGCGCGACAGTGCAATGCCGCCGTTGAGCGTCTCCGTCAGATGTTGCAAGCGCTCTGCCCCTTCGGGAGTCGCATTGACCTGCCGGGACTTGAGTCGCGCCACGTCCAGCTTGGCCGCCGTCAGCAGCGAGCCAAGCTCGTCATGCAGTTCGCGGGCCAGATGGGCGCGCTCCTCCTCGCGCACCTGCTGCAAGTGGGAGGCGAGCGCCCTCAGACTCTCGGTACGGTCGCGAACCTGCCGCTCCAATTGGTCCCGCTCCCTGGTCAGCGTTTCCTGTTCGCGTTGTCCGGCCGCCCGTAGTGCGTTGCTTTGCTGCAGGTACATGTAGAACGCCAGCAATCCGATCATGGCCACGAGCGCGATGCCGACGCGCGACAACTGCAACGCCCGCACAACCTGATCCTGATTGCTGGTCACCTTGCCCACGCTATGTGCAATCAACTTCGCGGTCTGGTCGCGGATGCCATCCATCTGATCCTTGCCCACATCGGTAAACAGCACGGCTCGCCAGCCATCTTCCTTTCCCTGCTTGCGCAAGCGTACAGTCACCGCCATGGCGGACAATTTTCCCGAAACGTCCTGTGCCAACTGGTCGAATTCGGCGAGTGCTATCGGGTCGCGCGCATAGAGTTCGCGCAGGCTTGCCAGGGTCTGGTTGACCTTCGCCTGCGCAGCCTCGTAGGGGCTCAGGTACTTCGGGTCTCCTGTCAGCAGAAAGCCGCGTTGCCCGGTTTCGGCATCCAGCATGATTTCCCGAAGTGTGGTAAGACCGGTCCGGACTTTCTGCGCTTGCACCATGTCCTGCATGGCCGCGACGGACCCCCTGTAGCCGGCTTCGTTGATTCCAACGAGCAGGCACGCTGCCAGCACTGCGAGGGGCAGGCTGACCGTCAACTTGGGCATGGCGATCCATCGCATAAGGGGCCTCCTGTGAGTGGCGCGGATAAACCGTGAATAATCGGCAAGAAAACTACACCGAAAGACACGAGATGATCAAGATTGGAATCGTCGACGACCATGCCATTGTGCGGTCTGGGCTGCGGCAGTTCTTTTCTGATCATGTGGACTTGCGCGTCGTGGGTGAGGCCGCCAGCGGGCGTGAAGCGATCGACCTGGTGCGCACGACCGAAATCGACGTGCTGGTGCTGGACCTGTCCATGCCGGGGCAAAGCGGCATCGATGCGCTGGCCATGATCCGGGCCAAGGCACCAGACATCGGTGT
Source organism: Burkholderiaceae bacterium (assembly GCA_004322085.1). Taxonomy (GTDB): domain Bacteria; phylum Pseudomonadota; class Gammaproteobacteria; order Burkholderiales; family Burkholderiaceae_C; genus Rhodoferax_A. Next base: position 4,032 of record SCRR01000052.1, on the reverse strand, counting down.
GCTGGTGCTCAGTGCATATCCCGAGGAACATTACGCCTTGAACCTCATTCGCCAGGGGGCCAGCGGCTATCTGAACAAGCAATGTGACTCGCTGGAAATTGTGGATGCCATACGAGCCATTGCGCTCGGCCGGCGCTATATCTCTGCGTCGGTGGCTGAGTTGCTGGCGCAGCAACTCGGCCGCAACAGCGATGCGCCGCCTCATGAGCAGCTCTCGGAGCGAGAGTTTCAGGTGTTTCTGAAACTGGCCAAGGGCGAAACGGCGGGGGCCATTGCCAAGTCGTTGTCCTTGAGCGTCAAAACCGTGAGCACGTACCGCACCCGTCTGATGGAAAAAATGAACCTGTCGTCCAACAGCGACCTGACCTACTACGCACTGAAAAACAAGCTTATTGATTGACAGGTGCGCCTGACGGAGAGCCCAGGCCGATACAAAATTCGATCAGCGCGTCGATCTCATTGGATTTGTCGAAAACTGCATCGGCTCCCAGCTGGTCACAGCGCTTGCGAATGTCGCGTGTTGCGTAATTGGTGAGGACCACGACCTTCTGGTTCGGGTCACGATCGCGGCAAGCTTCCAGCACGCGCAGGCCGCTGCCCTGGCGCAGAAACAGGTCCACGATCGCCAGGTCCCATGCCCGAGCGTTCTGTGTCAACCACTCCTTGCCTTCATCCTCGGTCTCTGCAAAGCCTACCGCCTCGACGCACGCAAGTTCTTCCAGTGTGCCAACCAGGTTTTCGCGGATGGTTGCGTTGTCTTCAACGATGTAGGTTCTCGATGACACGGCAGGATCAATTCAGGGCTTTGCGCCGGACCTTTCCACCGACGGGGTCAAGGTGATGCGCTTGAATGAAAATGTAACCTGTCATGGGGCTTCATGATGCCAGCCATAACGTCGGCATTCTGTAGGACGACGCCTACGAATTGGGTTGGTCGGAGTGGGTGCCGCTGCAGACGCTGCATGCTGCATTGCGCGATACCCGCATCGCGCTCCATTCCATCGAGCGTGCGTCCAGCATCAAGAGGCGGCCGGTGAGCGGCTGGCCCGCCTGACTCAGCAGTTTCAGCGCCTCGGCCGCCTGCATGGTGCCAATGATGCCGACCAGCGGCGCGAACACGCCCATGGTGGCGCAGCGCGCCTCTTCGAAGTTGTCGTCAGGAGGAAAGATGCACGCGTAACACGGTGATTGCGCATCGCGCGGGTCATACACCGCGAGCTGGCCGTCGAACCGGATCGCGGCCCCCGACACCAGGGGCTTGCGGTGTTTGACACAGGCCGCGTTCACGGCATGGCGCGTGGCGAAGTTGTCGCAGCAGTCCAGTACGACATCGGCGCGGGCCACCAGCCTGGACAGCAGATCAGTATCGGCCCGCGCGCGCACCGGTGTGACGACCACGGCCGGATTGATCGCCAGAATCGACTGCTTCGCCGAATCCACCTTGGCCATGCCGATGCGTGTCGTGGTGTGGGCGATCTGCCGCTGCAGGTTGGTCAAATCGACCGTGTCATCATCAACGAGCGTGATGTGGCCGATGCCGGCCGACGCGAGATACAGTGCCACGGGCGAGCCCAAGCCGCCGGCACCGATGACCAGTGCGTGCGCTGCCAGCAGCCGCTCCTGCCCCTCGATGCCAATCTCGTCGAGCAGAATGTGGCGCGAATAGCGCAGTAGCTGGTCGTCGGTCAATTATCTTTCTTCTCTGGTGCGCGTTCGACCATGGTCTTGCTGACCAGGACGGGGAGCCCCTTGAGCTCATTCAGGGCCTGGGCCAGCTGGAAGTCCTTCGCGCTGCCGAGTTCCGGTACCTTTTGTTCCGACTGCGGCTTGAGCATCTCGAGCTCCAGCTCCTTGCGCGCTTCGTCACGTGCCTTTTCACGGGCCGGATCCTTGGTCTCCGGCCCCTGGCCACTACTGAGGTGGTGGGCCAGATCGGATTCACGGGTGGTCAGGGCAGCGAACAGGTTGCCTTTTGCGGTCTCGTCGACCATCACATCGGGCACGATCCCCTTGGCCTGGATGGAACGGCCGCTGGGTGTGTAGTAGCGGGCGGTCGTGATTTTCAGGGCTGTGTCCGGTCCGAGCGGGCGCACGGTCTGGACCGAACCCTTGCCGAAGGTCTGGGCCCCCATGATGGTGGCCCGCTTGTAATCTTGCAGAGCGCCCGAGACGATTTCGCTGGCGGACGCCGTGCCTTCATTGACCAGCACCACCAGTGGCACGGTTTTCAGCCCCGCCGGCAGACCCTTGAGCGAGTCGGCGCCGCTACCGCGCTGGTAAAACTCGGGCGACGCCTTGTAGGTGAAATTGCTCTCCGGCAACTGGCCTTTGGTCGAGACGACAGTGACGTTGGGGGGCAGGAACGCGGCCGAAATCGCCACGGCCGAATCGAGCAGGCCGCCAGGGTCGTTGCGCAAATCCAGCACCAGCCCCTTGAGGTTGGGATCCTGCTTGTAGATTTCTTCGGCCTTGCTCACGAACTCGTCCACCGTGCGCTCCTGGAACTGGCTGATACGAATCCATGCATAGCCAGGCTCGATCACCTTGCCGCGCACCGACTTTGTCTGGATTTCTTCGCGTGTGAGGGTGACGGTGAAGGTGCGGCTCTCATCCTTGCGGAAAATCGTGAGCGTGACCTTGGTGTTGGGCTGACCGCGCATCTTCTTGACGGCGTCGCTCAGCGATAAACCTTTGACCGCCGTATTGTCGATCTTGGTGATCAGGTCGTTGGGCTTGATCCCGGCGCGGTAGGCCGGTGTTCCTTCGATGGGCGACACCACCTTGACGAGGCCGTCCTCCTGCGTGATCTCGATGCCCACGCCAACAAACCGGCCGGTCGTTCCCTCGCGGAATTCCTTGTACGACTTCTTGTCGAAATATTGGGAATGCGGGTCGAGCCCCGAGACCATGCCCGAAATGGCATCCGAGATCAGCTTCTTCTCATCGACCGGTTCGACGTAATCGGTCTTGATCATGCCAAAGACCGAAGCCAGTTGCTGCAACTCCTCCAGTGGCAGCGGCGCCAGCGAACCGCGGGCGACCGTTTGCAGAGAAACGGTGGTCAGCGCCCCAGCCATGGCGCCAATCAAAATCCAGCCCGCAATCTTCAGTTTGTGACGCATAGAAAAAAAATACCTTTACAAACCCAATATACACCTTGGAATGCCGCCTACTGTAACGGTTCCGCGCCCGCCGACGCCTTTGCGGGAGGGGTCTCAGACCTTTACCGCGGCTTTACCTTGAGAGGCCACCGCAGCGGCTGCCCGCGCCACCGCGTCGGCATCTCCCAGGTAGTGGTGGCGCAGTGGTTTCAAGTCGGCATCGAGTTCGTACACCAGCGGGATGCCGTTGGGGATGTTCAAGCCGACGATGTCCTCGTCGGAGACTCCGTCGAGGTATTTCACCAGTGCGCGGATCGAGTTGCCGTGCGCCGCCACGAGCAGGCGTTTGCCTGCCTTGATGGCCGGTGCAATGGCTTCGTCCCAGAACGGCATCACGCGTGCCACCGTGTCCTTCAGACATTCGGTCAGGGGCACTTGGCCGGGCTTGAGCTTGGCGTAGCGCAGGTCGCCGCGCTCGCAGCGCGCATCACCCGGCTCCAGCGCCGGCGGGCGCGTGTCGTAGCTGCGCCGCCAGGCCAGCACCTGCGCTTCGCCGTATTTTTTGGCGGTATCGGCTTTGTTCAGGCCCTGCAGCGCACCGTAATGGCGCTCGTTCAGGCGCCAGCTGTGCACCACCGGCAGCCAGGTGCGGTCCAACTCGTCCAGGCAATGCCAGAGCGTGCGCGTGGCGCGCTTGAGCACGCTGGTGTGGGTCACGTCGAATTCGTAACCCTCGGCGCGCAGCAGCCGGCCCGCCGCCTTGGCCTGTTCGATGCCCGTGTCGGTCAGGTCGACGTCGGTCCAGCCGGTGAAGCGGTTTTCAAGATTCCAGGTGGATTCGCCATGGCGAAGGAGTACCAGTTTGTACATGGGGCCCTTGTAAGTTCTGCGGGAATTCCGGCGCACAGCCCTACATTCTAAAATCACGGGC
>SCRR01000051.1 GCA_004322085.1 Burkholderiaceae bacterium | reverse complement strand
ATGCTGGTGGAGAACACCCCGATCGACTACCTCGACTTTGCCTCGCCCGTCAGCGGCCTGGGCAGCAAGATGGGGCTCGATGCCACGAACAAATGGCCTGGCGAAACGCAGCGCGAGTGGGGCCGCACGATCGCCATGGACGCAGAAGTGACGGCGCGCATGGACAGCCTGTTTGTCGCGCTCGGACTGTAAGGGGACAACGCCCGCATGGACTTCGACCTTTCCCCGCACGCCCCGGACCTGTGCCCGCCGCCGTTTCTCGAAGACATGAAGACGCTGGCGCGCGAGCAGGGACTGTGGAACCTGTTTCTGCCGGGACTGCGCGCGGCCGGCTTCATCGCCCAGCTCAAGCGCGAGTATGCGCGGGCGCGGGCCCGGTTGGCGCTTTGAGCGCGGCCGCAGGTCTCAAGAATGTGCGGGCACAATCTTCCCCGCAGTCATTCGCTGGAGCATTAGCGATAGGAGCGCTCCGCGGTCGACGGCGGACTTTTACCCTTCGAGTCGGGCATGCGGCGACGCTGCCCGGCGCGACGAGCAAGAGTGCCAAATCAATCCGGGTCTGGCAGCTGGCGAGACCCGTCAACGATGGATATCTCGTGAAATCCTTCACCATCACGCAACACAAACAAGGCAGTCATACCGCGCTTTTGCGCCAGTTCCACCCCGTCGGCCTCTCCCAGCACCAGCAAGGCGGTAGCCCACGCATCGGCGAGCATGCAGCTTGACATGACCACCGTGACTGCTGCGAGCCGGTTGCGCACGGGCTGTCGGGTCAAGGGGCTCATGGTGTGCGCATAGGAGTTGCCTGCAACCTCGACCCAATGACGGTAGTCTCCCGACGTGGCGATGGCGGCATCGGTCAGTTCGATTACGCCCATGGCTTCGCGCACATGTCGCACCGGCTTTTCGATGGCAACGGCCCACGCGCGTCCGTCGGGCTTGATACCTCGTGCGCGCATTTCCCCGTCAATGCCAACCAGATATCGGGTCACTCCAAAACTGTCAAGACAGCGCGCCAGCTCATCCACCCCGTAGCCTTTGGCAATGCCCGAAAGGTCCAGCGTGATGCCACCCCGCTTGCGCACTCGCCTGTTGGCGTGATCGAGCTCCAGCACATCACTTGTGGGCTGATGAGCGCTTTCCTTCAATGCGTTGATCTGCTGTTCGTTGGGTTCCGATCCGGCTGGGCCAAAACCCCAGGCATTGACCAGGTTTCCGACGCCGATATCAAACGCGCCATGGGACTGAAGGTTTGTGTGCAACGCAGTGTCCAGCACCGTCATGAGTTCTTCGGGTATGGCAAGCCATTGTTGTTCGGGCATTGCGTTCAGGCGGCTCAGGTCTGAATCGGGTTTCCAGGTGGACATCTGCCCGTCTACCTTGTCGACTGCAGCAAACAAACCGGCACCAACCGCTGACTTGTCGAGCCCCGCCGCTGCAAAAAAAACGGCACTGTACCGGGTCCCCATCGCCTCGCCGCCAAGCGCATAGCGCTGCGGCGAAAGTGCCGGCATCGCCGATTTTTCAGAAGACATCTTCACGGTAGCGTCCCTGTGTCCTTAGCGTTTGTACGTCCAGGTTCAGCGGAGCCAGAATTTCGTTCAATGCGCGCATGGTGTTCTTGGCCATGGCGCGGCTGCCGCAGACCAGTATCTGGGCTCCGCTCTCGACCAACTGGCGCATTTGCGTGGCGTCGTCGAGAACCTTGTGATGGACGTAGGTGCCGTCCTTGACCCGCGAAAAAGCCGCATGCAACCCGGTCAGCCTGCCGTCGGACAAATACTCATTGAGTTCTGGTTCATAGAGAAAATCGGAAGCCGGATCGCGCCCGCCCCAGTACAGATACATCGGGTGTTTGCCTGTGTTGTTGCGGATAAACCCGGCCAATGGCCCCATTCCGGTACCAGACCCGATCAGAATCGTGGGGGCTTTGCCCGCAGCAGGGCGAAAGTCCGGATGAAGCTGGATAAAAGCATCAATACGATCGCCCAGCTTTAAGCCGTGCAGAAATTGGGAGCACAGTCCTTCGGGCAGTTTGCGCACACAGATTTCCAGAAAGCCGTCGCTCGAGCCGCTGGCCAGCGAATAAAAGCGCGGTATCGGGCTGCCGGGCGGAACGATTGCGGCCAGATCACCGACTTCGAAATTCGGTAACCCGTTACCTCCGATCCAGCGGGTCAGGCGTGCCGCGATACCCTGCTGCGCTACTGCAGCGAAGCGCAGAATGCTGGTGGGTGCCTGCACTTGTTCGCCATAATTGATTCTCTCGATCAGTTCAAAGGAGCGCGTTTGTGGACGTTCCGGCGTATGAAGCAAAGTCAGTTCCCGGCTTATCAACGCGCCAACGGCATTGCCCCAGCGAGTGAACGCCTGCGCCGACTGCTTGTTGATGGTTTCCAGTTCAAGTAGCTGGCGCCAACCGTGGGCGAGCAGAGCGGCTTGTACTTCCTTGGCAAACTGACAAAACTGGGGGAACTGTCGATCCCCAAAGCCGAGCACGACAAAGCCTGGTTTGGGCCTGGGATCAGGCTTGGTTCTGGCTAGCCGGGCGAGAAACTGATTGGCTGAACTCGGTGCGTCGCCATCACCATAGGTCGCCGTCAGAATGAACAGTCGTTCGGCACGGCGATACTCTGACGCCAATTGGTTCATCGGTGCCGTGTGCACCCGCAGGCCAGCTTGTCTCAAGGCGTCATGCAAGGCGTTTGCAAAGCCCCAGGTGCTATTGTTTTCGCTGCCAACCAGAATGATGGTATCGGCCGCCTGTGCGCCGCTGTTGTCGACGATTCGAGGCATTGACCTTCGTCGTTGCCACCATGTCAACGTTCCTGTCGCGCTCATCAACGGTACGCTGAGCGCACAGAGCCCCAACAGCAGACCAAGCCACCACAGACCTTCGCCGGTATGCAATTGGTAGATAAACTCGTATGCGTGGCGGATACCGGTATGGGGCCGAAAGGATAAAAGCGCACCATTCACCTGGTCGACATACCCGTCGCCCTGGGCCGTCGCCAGCGAATAGACGTCGGACGGGTCGTTCGGTTTGGGATATACCAATTCGCGCAAGTCATTCAGATCGGTAGCCACCAGGGCCGGCAGCGCCGTTATCGGTGACGCGGGTCCAGCGGCCACCTTCGGCGGAAAATCTGCTTCGTTCTGCACGCCATCAGATACAAGACCGAAGGTTGCCGCCGACATGTAAATACCCGTCAGCGCAGACAGCAATAATCCGAGCACGACAAACCGGCCAACCTGCGCGTGCCAACGCTGGCTCTGCGTTCCACGCAGCGGAAGGGCGATATGCCGCCAGCCGCCCAGACGTTTCACCAGCAACGCGATGCCCGAGACAGCCAGGACCAGCATCATCAGCGCAGTCACGCCCGCAAGCGCGCGCCCGGTGGTATCCATAAGCAAAGACCGGTGCAGGTCTTTGATCCAGCGTGCGAACGGCGAAGGAGCATAGGGGGCAACGCCCTGCCCGGTCAGTGGGTCAATGCGATCGGCTCCGGCGCGGCCGCCCCGGCTGTAGTAGACGATGATCGTGCCTGAGGCGGTGCGCTGGATCTGTTCAGCCTCAGGATAATGCCGCGCGACCCGGCCGGCCAGCGCGGCAACGCTGATGCTGCCGTATGCAGGCACCGTTGCGCCCAGCCTTTCCAGCGCCGGATCGACCGACAGGATGGTCCCGCTGGTCGCCAGCAGTATCACCAACAAGGTGGCAACCAGGCCCAATAGTGAATGAAGCTGACGTAGCATCCTGCGTGAAGCGCGTGAGCTGGGGCGCGATTACATGGCGTAGGTAAAGGACTTGATGTAGCCGCGCCCGGTCACCGGTTTGCCGGCACCGTTGGTGGTCAGCGGTACGCGCACGTCGGCGGGGTTGTCACGCTGGTCTTCGACTGCACTGTCGACACGAATCTCATAGCCCGCATCAATCAACGCATCGGCCAGTTCGACGGTAACCTTCAACGCGCGCCCACTGCCAACGCTGGCTCCGCTCACGCCGTCAAACTCGCTGGCTTTCAAGCCGCTGCCCCGAGCCCAATCGCGCAGGTTTTTGTAGTACTTGGCTTTCTTGCCTGCGACCCAGAGCGTTTTTTTATACTGACCATTGGCATCGGTTACATAGAACGCCAGATACGCTCCGTTGCCGCCATAGCCTTGCAGTTGGGTGGTCAGGGTCACCGGACGCGCCTGGACCAGACCCGGCAATGCAAGGGCACCGGCGAGAGAGATTGAAACCGCAAGCTTCTTCATGATGGACCTCAAGGTGGATGGTTATGGCTGCTCATGAACGCTGTAAATTGATGGCGGCCTGAAGATAAGGTTGAATGAGATGGAGTCTTGTCGGAGACGGTCTGAGTGCACGCAGATGCGCCGGCCTGTGAGGCTTGGTCCGTTATTTGGCTTTACGGCCATCATCAAGATAGTCGGACGCTTCGCCGTGATCGAAGTCGATTTCCAGCTTGCGAATGCGCAACGACGCAGGAGCATATTTGGCTTTAAATTTGTTCCCAAGGCGGTCAACGCCTCTGACCTCATAACAGCCATCGTCCACTTTGATGCGCTGAACCGCCCAGCCTCGCTGCTCAAGCTGTTGTCGCAGCACTTCGCGCGACTGCCAGGCGGCTACAGGATCGAAACAATCGCCATCAGCCAATGCCGAGCCGCCGACAAGGGCGCACGCCAGTGCGGTACTTGCGAGGAGTAGAGGCTTCATGACGTATTTCCTGTTTCGATGGGCAAGAAAAATCCAATGCGACCGCCCTGACGACTCAAGGCTTCTGTGAGCTTTAGGCTATCGATCCGGCTGAGCAGGGTCTTGATCTGTGTCATGGTTGGCTCTGATCGGCCCCGCAACAGACTCCAGAGCTGCTCGGGCGAGCACTGCGGCATGAAACGGTGTCCGCGGACAGCAGCTTCAGCGCCTACGGCGCGCATTGGGTGATCACGCATCACTGCTCCCCATGCAAGCCGACGTCTGGAGTTCCAGCAAGAGGCAAGTTTGACGAGGCCACATCGACGGTTGCCTATTTCAACTGGACCCCATTTGAATCAAGAACATGCACAGTGACCGGTATGCCCGCGCTGACGCTTTGGGTGACCGTACAGAAAGCTTCAAATTGAGCCAGCGCCCGGTCGAGGTGCATCAGTTGGGCGGCCGGGACTCCCAGGTGCAGGTTGGCCGCGATGTGCAGCACCCGCAGTCTGCCATCGGCATTGCGCCCGACTTCGCCGTTCACCACGCAGCGTAGCGGCTCGGGGGTTTGGTTGAATTTGCGCAATGCAAACAGCAACGAATCGCTGAGGCAATTTCCGACTGCCGCACACAGTAATTGAACCGGAGAGGGGCCGCGGCCGGTGCCCAATGGGGCTGGTTCGTCGCCGATGATCACCGGTATGCCTTCACCAAAGTGCATATCAAATCGATAGTCCTGCTGCTGGATCAATTCGACAGTGATGAGAGGTTCGTTCATGAGTTTTCGTCGTTCAAGGAATGAGGCCGGTAGCCGCGAATGGACAGCTCACTTGTCCAGGCGCTCGATGCCGAGCGCCTTGAGCATGTATTTTTCGTAAATCGGCTCGGAGCTTCCATTCTTCATCTTGTACAGGAAGTATTTCTCGAAGGCGATCTTGGCCACGTGCACCCACTTGCCCTTCTTGAACCAGTTGACGTTGCGCGGCGGAATCTGCGGCAGCGCCACGAAAACTGCGCCGGTATCACCCATATCGGCCAGGCAAATCGCATTCCAGCTGGCCTTGGCCGTCGCTGGTTGGCCGGACAGCTCGGCAGTAATGTTGTTCACGATGGCGCTGACCATGGTTTCGATCATGTAGCCGGTTTTGGGCGCCCCCGTGGGTACCGGCGTCACTTCAACGGGTGGAATGGCCACACACACGCCGGCAGAGAAGATGTTGCGGTATGTCTTGCTGCGCTGGAATTCGTCAATCAGAACAAAGCCGCGCGGATTACACAAGTCTGGCACGGCGGCCACCGGATCCACGCCCTTGAAGGCCGGCAACATCATGCTGAAGCTGAAAGGCAATTGGTGTTCCTTTCTGACCTGGCCGCTGTCGTCCAGTTCGGTCACGAACATCGTCCCGGCTTCCACCTTGGTGACGCGCGCGTTGGTGATCCATTTGATGTCGTTGCTGCGGAAATCACTCTCGAGCATCGATTTGGAATCGCCGACGCCGCCCAGACCCATGTGACCGATGTAAGGTTCGCTGGTAACAAAGGTCAGGGGTACCTTGTTGCGCAGCTTGCGACGCCGCAGATCCCGGTTGAGAATGAACGCGAACTCATAGGCGGGGCCGAAACAGGATGCACCCGGCATCGCTCCGACGATGACCGGGCCGGGATTGTTCAGGAACGCCTGATAGTCAGTCCAGGTCTGCCCGGCATGGTCCACATTGCAGATGGAATGCGTGTGGCCGTCCGGACCTGAGCCTGGCACCTCGTCAAATGAGAGCTTGGGACCGGTGGTGATCACCAGATAGTCGTAGGCGAGGCTGCTGCCGTTCTGCAGCTCCAGTGTGCTGCCGGCCGCATCAATGCGCGTGACCGCCTGCGCCACAAAGTCGATTCCCTTTTTCTCGAGGTGGGGCTTGATCGGAAAGGTGATGTTCTCGCGTTCACGCCAGCCCACTGCGAGCCAGGGATTGGAGGGCACAAACTGAAAATAGTCCACCGCGTTGACCACGGTGATGCGGTGCGTCTTTGCGAGCTTCTCACGCAATTCATACGCTGCGGGCATGCCGCCGGTGCCGGCGCCCAGGATGATGATATGAGCCATGGTTCTCTCCTTTCGGTGAATAAACTTTCTCGGCTGTCCGGCGTGTCGGTCCCAGTCAATAGTGCAGCAGGGTGTTTACCGCCTCGAGCCGGGCCTCGTCGAGTTGGCCCGTCAGCGCCTGCAAGCGCAACTGGTCCAGCAGCACATCCACCTTGGCTTGCAGCAGCGCCAGCTCTGCGCTGCTCGTATCGCTTTCGGCGTTCAGTAAATCGAGTGTGGTGCGATCACCGACCTGACGACCGAGCTGTGTCGCGTCCAATCGGGCCCGGCTCGCCTTGACTGCTTCAGCCAACGCGCCGATGCGGGCATCGCCGGCCTGCAGACCCAGCCAGGCTGCGCGCGTCTGCTGGCTGATCTGCTGGCGCGAAAGCTCGACTTCGGCGAGCGCCTTGTCCTCCAGGTGCACCGCCTCTTGCTGGTGGGCACTGCGGTAGCCGCCGGTGTAAAGCGGGATCGTCAACTGCACACCGATCATGGACTGTCGGGTCGTGTTGTTCGCAGGGCCAAAGTCGCCAACACCGTTGAGGTGTTGCTGCCCCGTTTGCGCGACAAGGTCCAACGTCGCCGAAGAGGTGGCGCCGAGCTTGACAGTTTCCTCATGGGCGACCTGAGCCTTGGTCTGCTGCATGCGCAGCAGGGGGTTGCCGTCCGACGCCAGGGCCAGCCAGTGGGCCAGAGGTGGCAAGGCCGCGGGCACGACGTTGGCGGCTGGGGGCAGCGTCTGAAGCGATGGAGACACCAGTCCGGTGGCGTCAGACAGCGCCGTCTGTGCCAGCTGAAGTTCGTTGTCCGCGACCAGTACTTGCGCGCGCAGGTTCTGCGCACGGGCCGATGCCTCGTACGTGTCCGTAACAGGAGCATCGCCGAGTGCAAAGCGGTCCTTCGCCTCTGCCAACGCTTTCTCCACAGCGCCATGCTGCTGTCTCAGCAGTTCCAGTTTGCGACGTGCCAGCACGACGGCGAAATAGCGCTGTACCGTGTGCAGCATCAGATCTTGCCGCGCCGACTGCCACTCCAGATCGGCGGCATTGGCGGAGATCTCCAGTTGTCGCGACCGCGCCTGCCGTTCGCGACTGATCAGGGGCTGGCGGGCCTCGAGCGTCCAGCCGCTGGCGTTGCCGTCGTTGATCGAGGTGTTGAAGTCCACCCCGTTCGACTGACCGAAGGCAGGCGTGGAAAAGTTGGCGCCTGTCGTGCGACTGTCCGCGCTCATGCGGGCCACATTGCCGGTGAGCGTCACCGTAGGCCGCCACAAGGCCGACGCTTGTGCGCGGCGCGCATCGCCGGCGTCACGCACAGCCTGCGAAACGGCGACATCCGGATCATGCGTGCTGGCGGCGTGCCAGACGTCGAGCAGATCGGTGGCCAGGGCGGCCAGTGGCGCCCCGGCCATGACGATGCCCAAAGCGGCAGTGGCAAGTGCGTTGAACCGCCTCATCGGGTCTACCCTCAGTTGCCCAGCGGTGCGCCCAGCTTGCGCAGGATCGTCTCGAGCATGCACCACTTGGTGAAGGCGCTTTGCAGCAGGTTGGCGCCCACGAACGCGGTGAAGGCAAGCCACCACTGGCTTATGAAAACTGGACTTCCGGGGATGCCCAGCGCGAGGGAAAGCAGGATGAACGTGCCCGCGAGCAGGCGCACAAGTTGCCATGAGGTCATGATGAAACTCCTTGAGTTGAGGTGGGGGAATCGCCAGGGACTGGCGGTGTTGGCTGAAATGTGCGGCGATAGGCCGCGTAGTACAGCGTGGGGATCACCACCAGCGTGAGCACGGTGGAGACAAGGATGCCGAAGATCAGCGAAATCGCCAGTCCGTTGAAGATCGGGTCGTCGAGGATGAAGAAGGCGCCCAGCATGGCGGCCAGCCCGGTCAGTAGGATCGGCTGTGCGCGCACGGCGGCGGAATGGATGACCGCGCGTTTGAACGGGGTGCCATCGCGCAACTGCAAATTGATGAAATCCACCAGCAGGATCGAGTTGCGCACGATGATGCCGGCCAGCGCGATCATGCCGATCATGCTGGTAGCGGTGAACTGGGCGCCGAGCATTGCGTGGCCGGGCATCACGCCAATGAGCGTCAGGGGAATTGGTGCCATGATGATGAGCGGCGTCAGGTACGAGCCGAACTGCGCGACCACCAGCAGATAGATCAGGATCAGCCCGACCGCATAGGCGGCGCCCATGTCGCGGAAGGTCTCGTAGGTGATTTGCGATTCGCCATCCCATTTGAGGGCGTAGTCGCGGTACTCGTCTTGCGGCTGGTGAATGAAGTATTCGACGAGCCTGCCGCCGCCCGGAGTCGCGATTTTCCCGAGTTCGCTGCGCATCGAAAACACGCCGTACAGGGGGCTGTCGATCTTGCCGGCCATGTCACCGACCACGTAGTTCACGGGCAGCAGATCCTTGTGATAGACGGGCTGTTCACGCACCGTTTCCGTGACCGTGACAAGTTCGCGGATCGGCACCAACTGGCCGGAGGCACCGCGTACCGAGAGCTGCAGCAGGGTGTCCAGATCACCCTGGCGGTCGGGAGGCAATTCGATCATTGCCGCGGCAGGGTACTTGCTCTGATCGTGCAGGTACGTCGCTGCCTCGCCGCTGAGACCGACGCGCAGTGTGGTCACGATCGCCTGCTGAGACACGCCCAGCATCGCCGCCTTCCTGCGCTCCACCAGCAACAGTGTCCTGGGAGCCGGTGCGACGCTGCTGTCATCCACATCGACGACGCCCGATGTTTTATCAAATACGGCGCGTACGGCCTTCGCCACGGTGCGTCGCCCATCGGCATCGGGCCCGTAGATTTCGGCCACGATGGGCGATAGCACCGGTGGCCCCGGTGGAACCTCGACCACTTTTATATTGGCGCCGAACCGGCGCCCAATCTTTTGCAGCGCAGGCCGCACGCGGGTGGCGATCTCGTGGCTTTGCTCCTTGCGCAGGTGCTGGTCGAGCAGGTTCACCTGCAGGTCCCCGACATTGCCGCCGCTGCGCAGATAGTATTGGCGCACGAGACCGTTGAAGTTGATCGGCGCAGCGGTGCCGGCGTAGGCCTGGTAGTTGGTGACTTCGGGTACCGTGGCCAGGTAAGCACCCAGTTCGTGCAGTACGGCTGCCGTGCGCTCGACAGGTGTGCCGGCCGGCATGTCCACAATGACCTGGAATTCGGACTTGTTGTCGAACGGCAGCATCTTGAGCTGCACCAGTTTGCCGATCGGCAGAGCGATCGAGGCGATGATCAGCAACGCGATGCCCAATGCAAGCCAACGTCGATTGCGCGCTCCGCGTGCGTCGTCGAGCAGGGGGCGGAACAGGTGCTCGAACACGAAACCAAGCTTGCCGGCCAAGCCGTGGCCTGCAGCATGTGCGGCGACACCGTCCTTGCCTTCGCCCGGGTGCGTCGATGCATCTTTCATCCAGAGCCGTGCGAGCCAGGGCGTGACGGTAAATGCAATTGCCAACGACAGCGCCATGCCCATGCTGGCGTTGATGGGGATCGGGCTCATGTACGGACCCATCAGGCCGGACACGAAGGCCATTGGCAGCAACGCGGCGATCACCGTCAGCGTGGCAAGAATGGTGGGACCCCCGAC
>SCRR01000050.1 GCA_004322085.1 Burkholderiaceae bacterium | reverse complement strand
CCCAGCACCTGCCACACCTCGCTCGATCGCTTCTCCAGCGCCAGCGTGCGAAAGCCCATCTGCAGCGAGCTGAGCATCGCCAGCAAGGTGGTCGGCCCCGCCAGCGTGACGCGGTGCTCGCGCTGCAGCAGGTCCATCAAGCCTGGACGGCGCAACACTTCCGCGTACAAGCCTTCGGAGGGCAGGAACAGGATCGCGAAGTCCGTCGTGTAGGGCGGCTCGACGTATTTCTCGGCAATGGATTTGGCCTCGAGCCGGATGCGCAGCTCCAGCGCTTTGCCAGCCGCCTCGGCGCCCGCCACGTCGGCGCGCTGCTGCGCATCGAGCAGGCGCTCGTAATCCTCATTCGGAAACTTGGCATCGATCGGCAGCCACAGCGGCGCGCCGTCGTCGGAGCGCCCCGGCAGCTTGATGGCAAAGTCCACCGGGTTCTTGCTGCCCGGGCGCGTCACGACCTGCGCTGCGTACTGGTCGGGCACGAACACCTGTTCCAGCAACGAGGCCAGTTGCGCCTCGCCAAAGATGCCACGGGTCTTGACATTCGTCAGCAGGTGTTTGAGGTCGCCCACGCCCTGCGCCAGTGTCTGCATCTCGCCCAGCCCCTTGTGCACCTGCTCGAGCCGGTCGGCCACCTGCTTGAAGCTCTGCCCGAGCCGGGCTTCCAGTGTCGTTTGCAGCTTCTCGTCCACCGTGTGACGCATCTCGTCGAGCTTGGCGGTGTTGGACTGCTGCAACTGGGCCAGTTGCACCTCCAGCGTGGCGCGCACCTCGCCCAGGCGGCGCGCGTTCGAGTCGCTTAAGGCCGAGAGCTGGGTGCTCAGCGTGTCGGACAGCGTCTTTTGCAGCAGTGCGAGTTGCTGCCCGAAGGCATCGATCTGGTTGTTCTGCGTGCGCACCGCCTCGGCACTTTGCTGCACCAGTGTTTGCTGGAAGGTCGCGAAGGTTTGCGTCAGTTCCTGCCGGCCCCCGCGTGAGGACTCGCTGATCTCGCGGCGCAGCTCACGCTCGAGCCGCTCGTTCGCGGCCCCCAGGGTGGACAGCAACTCGGCGCGCCCGGTGTCGGGCGGTCTTCTCAAAAGCAGCCAGCCCAGCAACAGCAGGTTGACGACGGCCAGCAGCAGCAGCCAAAGTTCCGGATGCGTCATGCTCACTATTTATTTGATAGTCAACACCGCAGGATTCAAAGGGGTTAGCGGCTTGTTTTGCGTCAAAAAGCCGATCAGGTTGTCGGCCGCGAGGTTCGCCATGGCCAGGCGTGTCGGCATCGTGGCGCTCGCGATGTGCGGCGTCAGCACCACGTTGGGCACCGTCAGCAAATCGGGGTGCACACGCGGCTCGCCCTCGAACACGTCAAGGCCCGCCGCGGCAATGCGCTTCTCGCGCAAGGCCTGCGCCAGCGCTGCGTCGTCCACAATGCCGCCGCGCGCGATGTTGATCAGCGTAGCGGTGGGCTTCATCAGGGCCAGCTCCCCCGCGCCGATGGCGTGATGCGAGGCCGCGGAATACGGCAGCACCAGCACCAGGTGGTCGGCACCGCGCAGCAATTCTTCCTTGCTCACATAGCGTGCCTTGCACTCGCTCTCCAGCGCGGCGTCGAGCCGGGAGCGGTTGTGATAAATCACCTTCATGCCAAAGCCGTGCGCGCCGCGTTTCGCAATGCCCTGCCCGATCCGGCCCATGCCCAGGATGCCCAGCGTGGTGCCGTGCACGTCAACACCGGCGAACATGTCGTAGCGCCACGTGTTCCATTTGCCCGCGCGCAGGAAATGCTCGCCCTCGCTCATGCGCCGCGCGGCCGCCATCAACAGCGCAAAGCCGAAGTCGGCCGTGGTCTCGGTCAGCACATCGGGTGCATTGGTGGCCAGCACGCCGCGCGCCGTCATGGCCTCGACGTCGAAATTGTTGTAGCCCACGGCCATGTTGGCGCAAATCCTCAACGCCGGACAGGCCGCCAGCACCGCGCCATCGATGCGATCGCCGCCGGTGGTCAGCGCGCCAACCTTGCCCTGCAGCTTTTCAATCAGCCGCGCCGCGGGCCAGGACTCGTCGGCCTGGTTGGCCTGAACGTCGAAGTGCTGTTGCAAACGCGCAAGGGTTTCGGGAAAAATCGCGCGGGCGACAAGGATTTTTGGCTTGTTCATAAGGCTGGAATGATTAACGGTACCAGATAAAAGTCATGACGACGAACAGCGGAATCAACACCGCAGCGGACCATGCCATGTAGCCGAAGAAGCTTGGCATGCGCACGCCGCGCTGCTCGGCAATCGCTTTGACCATCATATTCGGAGCGTTGCCAATGTAGCTGTTGGCCCCCATGAAGACCGAGCCGGCGGAGATGGCGGCGAGTGTGGTGGCCATCTGGGTCATCAACAACTGCGGGTCACCGCCGGCCGTGTTGAAGAACACCAGGTAGGTCGGCGCATTATCCAGAAACGAGCTGAGCACGCCCGAGGCCCAGAAGTACATGGCGGGATCGGGCTGCCCGTCGGGGCGCGTGACCAGGGAGACCACGGCGCCGAAAGCGCCATTCGTGCCAGCACGCAACATGGCGATCACCGGGATGATGGTCAAGAAGATGCCCGCGAACAGCTTGGCAACCTCCGCCATCGGCTCCCAGGAGAATTGATTGTCCGCGTGCACCCGCCCGGGTGTGATGTGCAGGGAGATGAGCGTCACCACGATCAGGCCCGCGTCGCGCAGCAGGCCAGGGAGTTCGACCGGTGTTCCGTACAGGTCGAACACGATATCCGGCTTCCACAAGCCACTCATCAGCACGAGCGCGACGACCACGCCGAGCAGCCAGAAATTGACGGCACCGTCGAAACCGAGCCGGCGGGTGTCGGGTGTGGGGTCAAAAGGCAGCAAGCCTTCGCGCTGGTAGTGCCAGCGGTCGAGCACGAAAAAAATGACCAACAGCGCGCCGATCAAGAACAGCGTTTCCGGGAAGATGTGGCGCACGGTCCAGAAGAAATCCACGCCCTTCAAAAATCCGAGGAACAGGGGTGGGTCGCCCAATGGCGTGAGTGAGCCACCCGCGTTGGACACGACGAAAATGAAGAACACCACGGTATGCGCCGTACGGACCCGGTTGTCGTTGGCGCGGATCAGCGGGCGGATCATGAGCATGGAGGCGCCGGTCGTGCCCATGAAACTGGCCAGCACCGCGCCGATCGCCAGCATCGCCGTGTTCAACCCCGGGCTGCCGTGCAGATTGCCGCGAATGAAGATGCCGCCCGCCACCGTGAACAACGCGATCAGCAGGATGATGAAAGGAACGTACTCCGCCACCAGCGCATGAACCAGGCTGGTGCCGGCCGTGTCAGCACCATAAAGCGCCGCAAACGGCAGCAAAAAAGCGAGCGACCAGGCCGCAGCGACCTTGCCGAAGTGACGGTGCCAGAACACCGGCGTCAACAGCGGGCACAGCGCGATCGACAGCAGGATGCCCGCAAACGGAAGGCTCCAGATGGCGGACAGCCGGCTGCCATCGATCCCGCTGGCCAGCGCAAGGCCCGGCCACAGCAGCAGTGCCAGCGCGCCGGCGCGGCGGGAACGTCGCAGGACGGTCTTTCGGCCATGGTCAGGCGGTGCGGCACAGGACGGGTGGCGCGCCTGACGCCAGCAAACGGCCATCACGACTCAGTCGACAGACTTGATCTCGAACACCTGGCGCAGGTAGGCCAGGTATTTCTGGTCGTCGCACATGTTCTTGGACGGTGTGTCCGACAGTTTGGCCACCGGCTGGCCGTTGCAGCGCACCATCTTGATGACGATCTGCAAAGGCTCATAGCCCAGGTCGTTGGTCAGGTTGGTGCCGATGCCAAAAGCCAGGATGCAGCGCCCGCGGAATCGCTGATACAGCTCGATGGTGTGTGGCACGGTCAGCCCGTCGCTGAAGATCAGCGTCTTGGTGCGCGGATCAACGCGGTTTTTCTTGTAATGCTCGATCAGCCGCTCGCCCCAGGCGAACGGATCGCCGCTGTCATGGCGCGCACCGTCGAACAGCTTGCAGAAATACAGGTCGAAGTCACGCAGGAAAGCGTCAAAGCCGTACACGTCGCTGAGCGCGATGCCCAGATCGCCACGGTACTCCATGGCCCAGCGCTCCAGGCCGAACACCTGGCTGTCACGCAGGCGCGGGCCCAGCGCCTGGCAGGCCTGCAGGTACTCGTGCGCCACGGTGCCCAGCGGCGTCATGCCCAGCTTCATGGCATAGAGCACATTGCTGGTGCCCGCGAGCTGGCCGGTCGTGCCGGTACCGAGCCGGCTCTTCAAGGTGCGAAGCACCTCTTCATGCCAGCTGTTGCAAAAGCGCCGGCGCGTGCCGTAGTCGGCAATCTTGAGCTCACCAAGCCCCGGGCCCTGCAGCAAGTCGATCTTGGTCTCGAGCCGCCTGCGGCCCTCTGGAAAGTCCGGAGTCTTGCGCGTATTGCGGAAATACACCTCGTTGACGATGGCCAGCACCGGGACCTCGAACAGGATGGTGTGCAGCCAGGGTCCCCGGATGCTGATGTCGATATCGCCTGACTGCAGCGCCGTCACGGTAATGTATTTTTCGTTGAGCCGGAACAGCCCGAGAAAGTCCACGAAATCGCTCTTGATGAAGCGCATGGAACGCAGGTACGCGAGCTCGGCATCCTGGAACGGCAAATGGCACAGGTCCCGAATCTCCTGCCGGATCTCGCTGACATAGGGGGCCAGGTTGGTGCCGGCAGTGCGGCACTTGAATCGGTACTCCACCTGCGCACCGGGAAACTGGTGCAGCACCACCTGCATCATGGTGAACTTGTAGAGGTCGGTATCGAGAAGGCTGGTGATGATCATGGAGGCCTGTGCAGCGCGCCATCTACCGGCGACGGCTCC
>SCRR01000049.1 GCA_004322085.1 Burkholderiaceae bacterium | reverse complement strand
CTACATGGGCCTCACGCCAAACAAGGCGATGAGCGACATCTACATCGACAAGGTGTTCATCGGCTCGTGCACCAACAGCCGCATCGAGGACCTGCGCGACGCCGCCGCCCTGGTCAAGCACCTGGGCCAGAAGGTGGCGAAAAACGTCAAGCTGGCGATGGTGGTGCCGGGCTCGGGCCTGGTCAAGGAACAGGCCGAGCGCGAAGGGCTCGATGTGATCTTCAAGGCGGCCGGCTTCGAGTGGCGCGAGCCCGGTTGCTCCATGTGCCTGGCCATGAACGCCGACCGGCTGGAACCCGGCGAGCGCTGCGCCTCCACCAGCAACCGCAATTTCGAGGGCCGCCAGGGTGCCGGCGGACGCACGCACCTGGTCAGCCCGGCGATGGCCGCCGCCGCCGCGGTGCACGGCCATTTCGTCGACGTGCGGAAATTTTCCTGAAAGAACACCATGCAGAAATTCACCGTACACAAGGGCCTTGTGGCGCCGATGGACCGCGAGAACGTGGACACCGACGCGATCATCCCCAAGCAGTTCCTCAAATCCATCCGCAAGACCGGCTTTGGCCCGAACCTGTTCGACGCCTGGCGCTATCTCGATCCGGGGGAGCCCGGGCAGGATCCGGCCAGTCGCAAACCGAATCCCGACTTCGTGCTGAACCAGCCGCGCTACCAGGGCGCCTCCATCCTGCTCGCGCGCAAGAACTTCGGCTGCGGCTCCTCGCGCGAACACGCGCCCTGGGCGCTCGACCAGTACGGCTTTCGCGCCATCATCGCGCCCAGTTACGCCGACATCTTCTTCAACAACTGCTTCAAGAACGGCCTGCTGCCCATCGTGCTGAGCGAAGCCCAGGTCGGCCAGTTGTTCGACGAATGCCTGGCCTTCCCCGGCTACACGCTCACGATCGATCTGGTGCGTCAGGTCGTCGTCAAGCCGCAGGGTGAGGAACTGCCGTTCGAGGTGCAGCCGTTTCGCAAACACTGCCTGTTGAACGGCCTGGACGACATTGGCCTGACGCTGCAGCAGTCCGACACCATCCGCGCCTTCGAGGCCCGGCGTTTGGCACAAAAACCGTGGTTGGCTCATACCACGCTTGCGAAGTAAGCTATCAATTCAGTAATTACCCAAAATCAGCAAAGCAGAATCATGAAAATCGCAGTGTTGCCGGGCGACGGCATCGGAACCGAAATCGTGGCCGAAGCGATCAAGGTGCTGGAAGTGCTCGACCTCCCGTTCGAGATGGAAACCGCGCTCGTTGGCGGTGCCGCGTACGAGGCCCATGGCCATCCGCTGCCCGAATCCACGCTCAAACTCGCCAAGGAAGCCGACGCCATTCTGTTCGGCGCCGTCGGCGACTGGAAATACGACAAACTCGAGCGCGCGCTGCGCCCAGAGCAGGCGATTCTGGGCCTGCGCAAGCACCTCGGCCTGTTCGCCAATTTCCGCCCCGCGATTTGCTACGAGCAACTGGTGGGCGCATCCAGCCTGAAGCCTGAACTCATCGCGGGACTGGACATCCTGATCATCCGCGAGCTCACCGGCGACATCTACTTCGGCCAGCCGCGCGGCCGCCGCACGGCGGTGGACGGCCACTTCCCCGGCGCCGAGGAAGCCTTCGACACCATGCGCTACAGCCGTCCGGAGATCGAGCGCATCGCGCACGTCGCGTTCCAGGCCGCGCGCAAGCGCAGCAAGCGCGTGACCAGCGTGGACAAGGCCAACGTGCTGGAGACCTTCCAGTTCTGGAAGGACGTGGTCACCGAGGTTGGCAAGGAATACCCCGACGTGGCGCTGGACCACATGTACGTGGACAACGCTGCCATGCAACTGGTGCGGGCGCCCAAGAAGTTCGACGTGGTGGTGACCGGCAACATGTTCGGCGACATCCTGTCCGATGAGGCGGCAATGCTGACCGGCTCGATCGGCATGCTGCCTTCGGCCAGCCTCAATAGCAAGAACCAGGGCCTGTACGAACCCAGCCACGGCAGCGCGCCCGACATTGCGGGCAAGGGCCTGGCCAACCCGCTGGCGACCATCTTGAGCGCCGCGATGATGCTGCGTTTTTCACTGAACCAACCTGAAGCTGCGGCACGCATCGAGAAGGCCGTCAAGGCTGTGCTGAGCCAAGGCCTGCGCACGCCGGATATCTACAGCGAAGGCACGGCCAAGGTCGGCACGATGCAGATGGGGGATGCGGTGGTGAGGGCTATTGGCTGAGGCGCTGCGGTCGCTCGCCAAGTATATCTACGCCAATGGTTTGCTCCCCGCATGCGAGAGAACCTCGCGGAAAAGCCCTTCAATTGCATGAACGATGTTATCGGCCTCACCTGACTCTTCAAACTTGTCGAGCCCAATATCATTTAGCAGCACAAAGAATTGCTTTCTGATGCGCTTGTCGTCGCCGAACCCCTGCCAATTTTGTCCTGTCATTACGACCAAGAAAAGCCTTGCCAAGGGATGGTCTGCTAATAACCGCGCTTCACGGTCTTCGAATTCAGAAAGCCAGCCACCTCGGTTCCAGCCCAATTGAGTCTTGCATTCAATTGCCGCGACGACCTTATCTCCCCGCCAGACCGAGATGTCTGGGCGCATCGAGCCCTGTCGTTTTACGATGTTTCTCTCTGATGCGACGGTCAGCGACGAATCGAGCCTTTCGAGAACCACCTTGAGGAAGAAGCAAACCGTTTCTACGAAAAAGTCTGCGGCTGGTGCTGCGTAGATTTTGTTCAGCTCATTCTTGATTCGCTGTTGGGTGAGTTGGAATGACTTCAACCGCAGCAAAACAGCAAGAGTGAGATCGGTACCGTTCAAATCAATCTGAGCAACGGAGCGCGCTGACGTAAACGCAGAACTCAGCTCACGTCCCGGAGCTTCGATAGCGGTGCGGTAGGCTTCGTCAG
This sequence comes from Burkholderiaceae bacterium, assembly GCA_004322085.1. Taxonomy (GTDB): domain Bacteria; phylum Pseudomonadota; class Gammaproteobacteria; order Burkholderiales; family Burkholderiaceae_C; genus Rhodoferax_A. The sequence continues at coordinate 2,986 of SCRR01000049.1, read as the reverse complement.
ATTCGGTGAATGTGGTCATAGTGGGAAGACCTTCGCTGTACTCATGCATATCCGTTGATAACGCATGCTATCAATCACACCACGGCATCCTTGGAGACTCGCGCGATTTGAACCGAACTCAAAGGGATCGCTATTACTTCGTTCCCAATCGCGTTCTCCGGCATCACCTCGACGACCCAACCGCCGAGAGTCAGGACCACCGCGCGGGGGAAGCAGACCGCAGCAAACTCCCGCCCATCTTTGTTGTTCGCCTCAATATAAAGCGATTTGTCATAGAGCAGCGCATACCCGATAGGCGAAAAAATACTGTATGGAAACTTCTCGCCAAACGGGATTTCAATACGAACCTTGCGATCAATGCCGAGCATCTGGTAACCCGCGTCCACAAGCACGCGCTTGATTGGCCCGCGCATTGGTGCAACGAAATCGGAAAAGATTCCAGGATCGATTTGACGAGTGATATTGCAAAGCGTGAGCAAAGCATAGGCTTCCTCCTGCGTCAGCCAGAGGCCTGGGGTTGCAATCACATCCTTGCCGAAACGATCCGCCCGGACGATCTTGAACCCACGGGCTTGGGGTTCATAGGCTACCGGCATGCCATTGCGATCCCGTAAAAAGGCGATGTCGCGCATGATCGTGGCGCGCGAAACTTCAAAGCGTTCTTGCAGCGACTGCGTCGTCACGGTCTGACCGTGTTCCAGCAATCGAGCAATGACAGCGAGACGATCGGCTTGGCTCATAAAACTCTCTCTGAGAACATTATCGGGCCCTGGTGTCGCACCGGGTGAGACACCTCGCACCTTAAAGTACGGCCATGGAAACCTCACAACCCTCCCGCACCTGTCTCACCGAAATACCTGTTTTTTTCTGCGAAGAAATGCAGGCGAATTCGGGAGGATTTTCACCCAGCGCGAGCAAGCCGGCCAAGGCGTTGGAGTCTTGGCAATCTTTGCCCATTTCCATGCGCGTCGTCAAACCAGACTTGGTGAAACGGGCGGACTTCGAACGGGCACACCACCCCGACTTCGTTGACGGGATTTTGTCTTGCGAACTCCCGAACGGTTTCAGGAACTACGACTCGGCCGTTGCCGATTCCCTACCATGGACGAGTGGTGCGATGCTCAGTGCCGCAAAGGAAGCGATAGCCAACCGGCGCATTGCCGTGGCGCCAGTGTCGGGGTTTCACCACGCCGGCTACCGCCGAAATGGCGGATTCTGCACGTTCAACGGTCTGATGGTCACAGCGCAAGCTTTGTTATCGAAAGGGCTCATTCATCGGGTAGGAATTCTGGACTTCGATCAGCATTGGGGCGATGGCACTCAGGACATCATCGACAGGCTTGAGTTGGGCGAAACGGTCATCCATTACAGCCCGACCGAGGAATTCTCAGAGGCGGCCAAAGCGCAAGCATTCCTGGATGCTATCCCCCAAATCGTTCAGAAGTTTGTGGATTGCGACCTTGTCCTGTATCAGGCAGGTGCCGATCCCCACATTGACGACCCTCTTGGCGGTTGGCTGACAACCCCCGAACTGGCACAACGCGACCACTTGGTATTTGCCTGTGCAAAGGTACTTGGGATTCCGGTTGCGTGGAATCTTGCTGGCGGCTACCAAACCCCGATTCGCCTCGTACTTGATATCCACGACAACACAATGCGCGCGTGCCATGCAGTTTATGTGGATGCGGCAGACAAAATGGGCCAACTGCCTCGCTCTTGGTCACGGTGGGGAGAACCGGACTGGGGCAAAAAATGATCCTTGACGCCACGCAAGGCTACTACATACAAACTTGAGGAAATCATGACCATGACCCCAACTTCTATGGCCTCCATCAGCATTCTTTCGGCTTTCCTATTAAGCGGTCAGCCCGCGCTCTCCCAACCGAGGGACAATGTAATTTCCTCAGCCCGCGATCAATGCGAACGTTACGGTTTTCAGCCTGGGTCTGATGGTTTTGCACGATGCGTACAAGAATCTGTTGAGAGGGAGAAGCAATTAGCAGCGAATGAAGAGGACCGAAAAAAGGCTATTCGCCTTTGCGAATCGCAGATGTGGTTTGATCCGTCGGGCGGTGGTACTTTAGGAGGGGCGTTGGCCAATGTAGCAAAGTGCAGCTCTGATCCTCAGGCGTACTTGCGACAAAGACAAAATCGCGGCTTTACGTGCCAGCGCGACCTACTGGGAAACGTCAGCTGCGTGCCTATCCCAAACCAATAGTCCATCGGTTTTCGGCCTTGGCAACCATGCGACGCAGAGGGGCATTGACACCCATATTTTCCACGTCAGCAGAGTTGCCGCATGCCTCAGTGCCCTTACCGCGATCTTCATACGAGCTTGGCTACAATAAGGCCTATGAGCAGAATTCCGGAATTCCACCGCCGCCGCACGTTGCGAGCAGGATCGGTTGCGCCGGTTTTTGCCGAAGTCACCAAAACGACCACCATCAAGGGCTAGCAAGCCTGGTTCGTCGTGCCCGCCGGCCCGATGAGCCGGGCGAAAAAGCTGATTTTTCGTACTTTTGAAGGGCTATTCCATGAAACTCACAGGCAACCTCACAGGACTCGTCGGCTGGCGCGGCATGGTCGGCTCGGTGCTGATCGACCGCATGCAGGCCGAAGGCGACTTCGGCTTGATTGAGCCGGTGTTTTTCTCGACGTCCAACGCGGGCGGCAAGGCCCCGGTGCAGGCGAAGAACGAAACCACGCTGAAGGACGCGCACGACATTGCGGCACTCAAGAAGTGCGACGTCATCATCACCGCTCAGGGCGGCGACTACACCACCGAGGTCTTTCCGAAGCTGCGCGCGGCCGGCTGGAACGGGCACTGGATCGACGCCGCCTCCACGCTGCGCATGAAGGACGACGCGGTCATCATCCTGGACCCCGTGAATTTGCCCGTGATCAGGAACGCGCTGGTCAAGGGCGGCCAGAACTGGATCGGCGGCAACTGCACCGTGAGCTGCATGCTGATGGGCGTGGGCGCGCT
>SCRR01000048.1 GCA_004322085.1 Burkholderiaceae bacterium | reverse complement strand
GCACCACCACGTCACTTCCCGGTGTTGCGAGTGCACGCGCGCGCCGACCTGACGCGCCTTGACCGATTCCGGAGAGGAACGAAAGCCGTGCAAATACAGCAGATGAGTGGTGGGCATGGCACCATCATACGAAGGGACAGGCCCCGAAGGCGCATGCGCAAAAACCCCGAGACGCCAGGCCCGGTGTGCGAAGCGTCAAATTACTTGTCCAATTGACCGGAGCCCGGTGGCCGGGCACGGGATAATCACGCCATGTCCGTGGTATTTGACAAACCCTCCCTGTGGCAGCGTGTGGCCCCGATGTTCCAGGGCTTCGATGGCCCGCTCGCATTTGCCGTGTTCCTGCTCGCCTGCGCGGGCCTGGTGACGATGTACTCGTCGGGCTACGACAACGGCGCGCGCTTTTATGACCACGGCCGCAACATGCTGCTGGCGGGCGCCATCATGTTCGTGGTGGCGCAGATCCCGCCGCAGCGTCTGGCCAGCCTGGCGGTGCCGCTGTACACCTTGGGCGTGGCGCTCCTGATTGCCGTGGCGGTGTTCGGCATCACCAAGAAGGGCGCGCGGCGCTGGCTGAATGTGGGCATCACGATCCAGCCCAGCGAAATCCTCAAGATCGCCATGCCGCTGATGCTGGCCTGGTGGTTCCAGAAGCGCGAGGGGCAATTGCGTCCGCTGGATTTTCTGGTGGCGGGGGTGTTGCTGGCCGTGCCCGCGGCGCTGATCATGCGCCAGCCCGATCTGGGAACGGCATTGCTCGTGTTGATGGCCGGTTTTGCGGTGATTTTCTTTGCCGGCCTGAGCTGGAAACTCATCCTGCCGCCGGTGCTGCTGGGCCTGGTCGTGGTCACGCTGGTGGTGGCGTTCGAGCCGCGACTGTGCGCCGACGGAGTGCGCTGGGCCGTGCTGCACGACTACCAGCAACAGCGCATCTGTACGCTGCTCGACCCCACGCGCGACCCGCTGGGCAGGGGCTTTCACATCATCCAGGGCATGATTGCGATCGGCTCGGGCGGTATCTGGGGCCAGGGCTTCATGCAGGGCACACAGGCGCACCTGGATTTCGTGCCCGAGGCCACCACCGACTTCATTTTCGCGGCCTTTGCGGAGGAATTCGGCCTGGTCGGCAACCTGCTCCTGATTGCCGGTTTCATCTTCCTGGTGTTGCGCGGGCTGATGATCGCGCTGCTGGCGCCCACGCTGTTTTCGCGCTTGCTCGCGGGTAGCGTGACCTTTATCTTCTTCACCTACGCGTTCGTCAACATGGGCATGGTCACCGGCATCTTGCCGGTGGTCGGCGTGCCCCTGCCCTTCATCAGCTACGGCGGCACTGCGATGGTGACGCTGGGCATGGGCATTGGCATACTCATGTCCGTCGCCAAATCGAAACGATTGATGCAGTCATGACACATCACGCAGATAAAACGCCGGTCGGCATCATCGGGGTAGGCAATATGGGCGGCGGCATGGCGGCGAACCTGCTGGCGCAGCGCTGGCCCGTGCATGTGCGCGATCTGGATTCGGCCCGGGAGCGAAATTTCACGCAAATTGGCGCTGTAGCCCATACCAGTCCTTCACAGCTTGCTATTCATTGCGAAGTGATCGTGGTCTGCGTGGTGGATGCCGCGCAGACCCGCGAGGTACTGTTCGGTGCCGGCGGCGCGGCCGCCGCGATGCGCCCGGGGCAGGCCGTGATGCTGTGCCCGACCATCGCACCGCAGGACGTGGAAGCGTTCGCCACCGAGCTGGCCGAGCGTGGCCTGCAGACCATCGACGCGCCCATGTCGGGCGGCCCGGTGCGCGCGCGCGACGGCTCCATGAGCCTGATGGTGGCGTGCCCCGATGAGGTTTTCGAGCAGCGTCGTGCGTTGCTGGAGGCGCTCTCAAACAAGCTCTTTCCCATCAGCCAGCGCCCCGGCGACGGCGCGCGCACCAAGCTCGTGAACAACCTGCTGGCGGGCATCAATCTCACAGGCGCGGCCGAGGTGCTGGCGTTGGCGCAGCGCATGGGGCTGGACCTGGGCCGTACGCTGGATGTGATCGAGCAGTCCAGCGGCCAGAGCTGGATCGGGTCGGACCGCATGCGTCGCGCCATTGCGGGTGACTTCGCGCCGCGCGCGCACACCACGCTGCTGGCCAAGGACACGCGGCTGGCGCTTGCCGCCGCGCAGGCCGCCGGCTTCGAGCCGGCGCTGGGCCGCCTCGCGTGCGGCACGTTTGCGCGCGCCATCGACGCGGGCCTGGCCCTTGATGACGACGCCAGCGTGTTCAAGCTGCTGAGCCGACCCGCTTGACCGGTGTCACGCTGCGCGCCGCAGATGGGGAGTTCCACTTGCGGGCGCGTTCCGCTGACTGTTGCGCTGAACAGCGGATCGCGTTAAAACCGCGAGTGCCAACCGTGCTTTGGCGTTTACCAGGAGCGATTTATGGCAGGCAAGTTCGATCTCAAAAAGTCGAAAAACGACAAATACTTCTTCAACCTGCAAGCAGGCAACGGGCAAATCATCCTCACCAGCGAGATGTACGAGTCCCGGGCCAGCGCGCTCAATGGGATCGAGTCGGTGAAGAAGAATGCGGGTGACGACGCACGCTACGGCCGCCTCACTGGCAAGGACGGCTCACCGTATTTCACGCTCAAGGCCGGCAACGGCCAGGTCATCGGCCAGAGCCAGATGTACTCGGGCGAGAAGGCGCGCGACGGCGGTATCGAGTCCTGCAAGACCAATGGCCCGGGTGCCGTCACCGACGACCAGACCGCGTGACGCCAGGGGATTGATCGTTGGGTAGGCCGGCAGATTGTGCCAAGCCTAAAATGGCTTCATGATCTCCCGCGAACCCACCATTGAGCGCTTGGCCATCGCCCAGCGCCTGCTGCTTGAACCTTTCGGTCTGACCGAGCTCCACCTGTCGCGTACGCTGAGGGAAATCACGTCGCACAAGGTGGACGACGCCGACCTGTATTTCCAGTACACGCGTTCCGAGGGCTGGAGCCTGGAGGAGGGCATCGTCAAGACCGGCTCCTTCAGCATCGACCAGGGCGTCGGGGTGCGGGCCGTCAGCGGCGAGAAAACCGCGTTCGCGTATTCCGACGATATCTCCGAGGCCTCGCTGCTCGACGCGGCCCGCACCGTGCGCTCGATCTCAAGTGCAGCCCAGTCCGGGCGCGTCAAGACAGCTACGCGAAAGATAGCAAACAGCCGCTCGCTGTACGGCGAACTGGACCCGATCGCGACGCTGGACAGCGCGGCCAAGGTGCGTCTGCTCGAAAAGGCGGAGCAACTGGCGCGCACGAGGGACCCGCGCGTAGCGCAGGTCATGGCCGGGCTGGCCTGTGAGTACGACGTGGTGCTGGTGGCGCGCGCCGACGGTACCCTGGCGGCCGACGTGCGCCCGCTCGTGCGCCTGTCCGTCACTGTGATTGCCGAAGCCGCGGTGGGCGGCGCGGTGCGCCGTGAAATGGGCTCGAGCGGGGGCGGCGGCCGCTTCGGCCTGGCGTATTTCGACGACGAAATCATCACCCGCTACGTGAACGAGGCCGTGCATGCCGCGCTCACCAATCTCGACTCGCGCCCAGCCCCGGCCGGCGAGATGACGGTGGTGCTGGGCTCGGGCTGGCCCGGCATCCTGCTGCACGAGGCCATCGGCCACGGGCTGGAGGGCGATTTCAACCGCAAGGGCTCGAGCGCGTTTTCCGGCCGCATCGGTCAGCGCGTGGCGGCCAAAGGCGTCACGGTGCTGGACGACGGCACGATTGCCGACCGGCGCGGCTCGCTCAACGTGGACGACGAAGGCAACGCGACGCAGCGCAACGTGCTGATCGAGGACGGCATTCTCAAAGGCTATCTCCAGGACTCGCTGAACGCGCGGCTCATGAAGGCCAGGCCGACTGGCAACGGCCGGCGCGAAAGCTATGCGCACGTGCCGATGCCGCGCATGACCAACACCTACATGCTGGGCGGCGACAAGGACCCACAGGAGATCGTCGCCAGCATCAAGAAAGGCCTGTACGCCACCAACTTCGGCGGCGGTCAGGTCGACATCACTTCGGGCAAGTTCGTGTTCTCGGCCAGCGAAGCGTACTGGGTGGAAAACGGCAAGATCCAGTACCCGGTCAAGGGCGCAACCATCGTCGGCAACGGCCCTGATGCACTGACCCGCGTGACGATGATCGGCAACGACATGAAGCTCGACCCGGGCGTTGGCACCTGCGGCAAGGAAGGCCAGAGCGTGCCCGTCGGCGTGGGCCAGCCCACGCTGCGCATCGACGGCCTGACGGTCGGTGGAACGGCCTGAACGGCACGGCCCGGGCGGACTTTCGAAACCTGTGCTACATTCGACAGCCATGCAAGCACGCAGCGCTTTCTATTTTTACTTTTGGTTCTCAGTCCCCGGTGGACGAGAGGCGAAAGCGTAGCAAAGCGCGCCTAACATCGAACCGCCGGCCTTTCCAGCCCGGCGGTTTTTTTATGCCCGAATTGATTTAACAGGAGCACCCACGATGAATGCCAAGGCCACAGTCCCCACCAGCGAGAGCTGGTATGCGAGCGTCGAGAAAACCAGCCAGACCGACGACAAACGCATCAAGGACATCACCGTGCTGCCTCCGCCCGAGCATCTGATCCGTTTCTTCCCGATCGTCGGCACCGCCGTCGAATCGTTGATCACGCAGACCCGCAACAATATTCACCAGATCATTGCCGGCAAGGACGACCGCCTGCTGGTCATCATCGGCCCGTGTTCGATCCACAACCCCGAGGCTGCGATCGACTACGCGCGCCGCCTCGCCGCGCAGCGCACCAAGTACGCCGGCACGCTGGAGATCGTGATGCGCGTGTATTTCGAAAAGCCGCGCACCACCGTGGGCTGGAAGGGGCTGATCAACGACCCCTACCTGGACGAGAGCTACGCGATCGACGAGGGCCTGCGCATCGCCCGCCAGCTTCTCATCGAAATCAACCGCCAGGGCCTGCCGGCGGGCAGCGAGTTCCTTGATGTGATCTCGCCGCAATACATTGCCGACCTGATTTCCTGGGGCGCGATTGGCGCGCGCACCACCGAGAGCCAGGTGCACCGCGAGCTTGCGTCAGGCCTGTCGGCGCCGATCGGCTTCAAGAACGGCACCGACGGCAACATCCATATCGCGACCGACGCGATCCAGGCGGCGGCGCGCGGACATCACTTCCTGTCGGTGCACAAGAACGGCCAGGTCGCGATCGTGCAGACCAACGGCAACAAGGATTGCCACGTGATCCTGCGCGGCGGCAAGGCGCCCAACTACGACGCCGCCAGCGTGGCTGCGGCCTGCAAGGAACTGGAGGCCGCCAAACTGCCTGCGGCCCTGATGGTCGATTGCAGCCACGCCAACAGCCACAAGCAGCACGAGCGCCAGATCGAGGTGGCGCGCGATATTGCCGCGCAAATCGCGGGCGGCTCGCACAAGGTGTTTGGCCTGATGGTGGAGAGCCACCTGGTGGCGGGTGCGCAGAAGTTCACGCCGGGCAAGGACCAGCCGGCCGAACTCGAATACGGCAAGAGCATCACCGATGCCTGCCTCGGTTGGGATGACTCGCTGCGCGTGCTGGAATTGCTCTCCGACGCGGTCAAGACGCGCCGTTCGCGCAAGGCCTGACGAGCGCCACGGTCAACCTGTGGTGTGCGTCACGTTTGCGCGCGGACCGCGGTTGCGCGCTCGCCGCCGAGATAGGCCGCCTGGATGTCGGGCGAGTGCAGCAATTCCTGCGCCTTGCCTTCCAGCGCGATGCGCCCGACTTCGAGCACATAGCCCCGGTCCGCCAGCTTCAAGGCCATGCGCACGTTTTGCTCGACAAGCAGAATCGTCACACCTTCCCGGCGGATCCGCGCCAGTGCCTTGAAGATGTCTTTGATGATGATCGGCGCGAGCCCCAGGCTGGGCTCGTCGAGCAGCAGCAAGCGCGGCCTGGCCATCAGTGCGCGGCCAATGGCCAGCATTTGCTGCTCGCCGCCGGACATCGTGCCCGCCAGCTGTTTCTGACGCTCCAACAGGCGGGGAAACAGCGCATACACCTGTTCCAGCCCCGCTTGAACTTCGCGGTCGGAGCGCGTGTAGGCGCCCAGACGCAGGTTCTCTGCCACGGTCAAGGTGCCGAACACGCGCCGTCCCTCGGGCGACTGGGCGATGCCGGCGCGCACGATGCGGTCCGCGCCGGTGTGCAGCAGGCTGTTACCCTCGAAGCTCAGCGCACCGCCGGCGGGCTTGAGCAAGCCGCTAATCGTGCGCATCAGCGTGGTCTTGCCGGCGCCGTTGGCACCTACCAGCGCCACCACCTCGCCCTGATTCACATGCATCGAGATGCCCTTGAGCGCCTCGATCTGCCCGTAGCGGACCTGCAGGTTCTCGATCGCCAGCAATGCGCTCATATCGGTGCCCTTCGCTCGCTGGCGGCTGCTCCTGCGACGGACTCGTCGTTCCAGTCGTCATCGTCGTCGTCCTGGCCCAGGTAGGCCTCGATGACCTTCGGGTCGTTGCGGATCTGCTCCGGCGTGCCCTCGGCGATCTTGCGGCCGAAGTTGATGCAGACGATGTGGTCGGTCACGTTCATCACCACGTTCATGTCGTGCTCGACCAGCAGCACGGTGACACCGCCGTCGCGAATCGACAAAATGGTGCGGTTCAGCTCGAGCGACTCCTGGTCGTTCAGGCCGGCAGCCGGCTCATCCAGGATCAGCAGCCGGGGGCTTGCGATCAGTGCCCGCGCGAGCTCGACGCGCCGCTGCAGGCCGTACGACAGCGAGGTCGCATTCTCGTCGGCGCAGTGTGCGAGCTCGAGGCGCTCGAGCAGGGCGCGCACCTGCGCCACCTGGCTCACCTCTTCGCGCCGTTGTGCCGGGGTACCCAACAGCCCTTGCCACCACTGCTGGCGGGTCTGCAGGTGCAGCCCGGCCTGGACGTTTTCAAGCACCGTCATGCCGGAGAACAGGCGGATGGTCTGGAAGGTTCGATAGATGCCGAGCGCGGCCACCCGGTACGGTGGCGCGCCGGTGATGTCGCGGCCCTGCCACAGGATCCTGCCGGCGGTCGGCCGGTAGACGCCCGTGATCATGTTGAAGACGGTCGTCTTGCCGGCACCGTTCGGGCCGATCAGCCCGACGACCTTACCAGCGTCTACGCTGAAGTCGAGCGCATCGACCGCCTGCAGGCCGCTGAAACGCATGCCTACCTCCTCCAGACGCAACAGTGGCGCGCTCATGGTCCGGTCCTGCGGCGCCGCGGCCAGATGCCCTGTGGACGCACCACCATGATCACGACCATCGCGATACCGAACGCGAAGTAACGGTATTCGGCGAAACTGCGGAACACCTGCGGCACGACGAACATCAACGCGGTGCCCAGCAGCACACCCGGAATCGACCCTTGACCGCCTACCAGCACGATCGCGAACAAGGTGACCGACTCGGTGAACACGAACGCGCTCGGGCTGACGGCCGACATCAGTGCGGCGAACAAAGTACCGGCGAATCCGGCCAGCCCGGCGCCCAGCGCGAACGCCAGCACCCGGTAACGGCGCGCACTCACGCCCAGCGTGCCCGCGGCCAGTTCGTCGAGCTTGAGGTAGCGCAGCGTGCGCCCGAGGTGCGAGCGCTCCAGGTTGAGGATCAGCCAGAGCGTGAGGGCGAAGGCCAGCCAGTTCAGGTAAAACATTGCATTCTGGCTGCCGAGTTGCCAGCTCCCGATGGCTGGCGCACCAACGCCGAAGAGCCCGTCGCCGCCGCCCGTGAGCTGCCCGACGTTGTTGTTCAGCACCAGCACGAAGATGGCGTTGAAACCTATCGTCGCCACCAGCAGATAGTCGCCGCGCAGACGCACGATGGGCGCGGCCAGCAGCGCTCCCAGCAAGGTCGCCGCCGCGATCGCGATGGGCCAGGTCACCAGGATGGGCCAGCCGAAATGCGTGTTCAGGATGGCGGTGACGTACGCACCCACACCGAAGTAGACCGCGTGTCCCATGTCGAACATGCCCGCACGACCGAGCACGATGTCCTGGCTGAGCGCGACGATCGCATACACCGCAAACAACGAGGCGATGAAGACCCAGGTCTGGTCGAGCGCGAACGGCACACCCAGGCCGACCAGCCAGAGCACGATGCCCGCGATGGCCCCACGGCCCCAGCGCTGCCGGCGGGACCGGGCGACAGGCGGCGCTGCCGCCGTGGTGGTGGAGGATGGGATCGGTGAATTCATACCTTCTCCGCCACGCGCTCGCCCAGCAACCCGGTGGGACGCACGAGCAGGATACCGATGAGCAATGCGAACGTGATCGCGCCCTGCCATGAACTCGACACGAAGCCGGCCGCATAGGCGTTGAACAGGCCGAGCAACACCCCCCCGAGCATGGCGCCCGGAATGTTGCCGATGCCGCCGAGAATGGCCGCGATGAAGGCGCTCAGTCCGTAGGTCCAGCCCATCGTGAAGTAGACCTGCCGGTAATACAGGCCGATGAACAGCCCGCCAATGGCGCCCAGGGCCGGGCCGATGATGAAAACGCTGGTGATCACGCGGCTGACATTGATGCCCATGAGCCGCGCGGCGTCCTGGTCGATCGCGGCGGCACGCATGGCCGTGCCGAAGCGGGTGTGGTGCACGAACAGGTAGAGCGCACCCATCAGCAGCGCCGAGCCCGCGATGATCAGGATCTGCAGCAGGTCGATGCGCGCGCCCAGCGCTTCCCAGTGGCCGCTGGGCAGCAAGCCCTGCGGGAACACCCGCAATTGCGGCCCCCAGATCAGCATGATGCCGTTCTGGATCAGCAGCGAGGCGCCCAGCGCCGACACCACGGCGGCCAGCCGGTCGGCCTTGCGCAGTGGCCGGTAGGCGGTGAACTCGAGTACCGCGCCGGCCGCGCCGACGACGATCACTGCGGCGATGAAGGCCAGCGCCACCAGCAGGGTCTGGGTGTTGCCGCCGGCTGCGCCGCCGGTCAGCACCACCAGGCCGATGTAAGCCCCCAGCACGCTGAGGTCGCCGTGGGCAAAGTTGATCAGGCGCAGCACGCCGTAGACCATCGTGTAGCCCAGGGCGATCAGGGCATAGATACCGCCCACGGTGAGCCCGTTGACGGTCTGTTGCAGGAAGACACCCATCAATGGCCCCTTGGATGCGCGCTTGGCGAGCGCCTGTTACTTCACTGCGGCGGATGGGTAAACGATCTTGTAGCTACCGTCGGCGGTGATGTCGAAGGCGACGAAGGGGCTGCCGATACGTTCCCCCTTGGTATCCCACGAAAACTCACCGGTCAGGCCCTGGAAGTCCTTGAGCTGATGCAGTGCCGGGATCAGCGCGTCCGGCTTGACGCTCTTGATGCGCTCTGCCGTTGCGATGATCGCGCGCAGGCCGTCTGCATTGGTCAGTGTGAAGATGCTCGGCGGCTCGTGACCGTAGGCCTGCTGGAACTCCGTGAGGAATTGCTTGGCCGCCGGATAGGGCAGATCGGCCGGCGCCGGCACATTGATGATGGTGGCACCGGTGCCCGCCTTGCCGGCGATCTTGGCGAAGGCCACGTTCTGGTTGGCGTCACCGCCGACGAACGGCGCGTTGATGCCCAGTTGTGTCATCTGCGCCTTGATCAGGCCACCGTCGTTGTA
>SCRR01000047.1 GCA_004322085.1 Burkholderiaceae bacterium | reverse complement strand
AGGTAGAACATCCCCTTGGCCAGCAACACGATGATGATCAGATGCGAAAAAACACTCGCATGGATGAAATTCGAGCGCTTCGCGGTCATCGTGTGGCGCTTCATCGAGACCATGGCAGTGATGAAGTGTGCGAGCACGCTGATGGCGAGCACGATCTTCACCGTCAGCAACAGGCCGAAGCTGCTGGCCAGCGGATGTTCCAGCGCCGCCCGATGCTGCCACGCCATACTGATGCCGGCGCCGTAAAGCACCAACAGGACCCACGGCATGAGGCGACGCGCGCGGTTGCCGATGGCACGTTCGACCTGGCGCATGACGTCAACCGGCAAATGCTTGCGCACGCTCTCCAGAATCAGCACCTCGAAGAAAACCGTGCCGACGAAGATCAGCGCCGCGAACAGGTGCAGGGTCAGAAAAATAGGGTAGCTCATGAGGTGATCTTTCGGGACAGTACGACTCAGGTTGGCGCCAACTGGCCCGGTAACTGGTCCGGGTCGCGACTGAGCTGGTAGCCGTACCAGAAGCTCTGGGCGATGCGCCGCGACATGGCGTCGGCGCGATCGCGCATGGCCTCGTTGCCCAGTGCCTGGGTCGTCTGGTGAAACAGCGCCAGCCAGCGCTGGAACAGGCCCGCGTTCAATCCGGGCAGGGCGATGTGCGCGGGCATGGGCGCGCCCGAGAAGCGCGTGGTGCCGCGCAAAATGGCAGACCAGAAATCCACCAGCTTGGCCAGGTGCTGATCCCAGTCGGCCACGTGGTGGTTGAAGATCGGTCCGAGCAAATCATCCTTGCGCACCTTGGCGTAGAAGTGGTGGACCAGTCGGGTGACTTCTTCTTCAGTGCAAAGCTCAGTCGCAGCCATGGAATCCTTTCATGCGCAGGGCGCCTCGAACGCCGGTCGGGCGCGCTCCAGCGCACCCCCGGCGCCTTCATTCGCACGACGATCAATTATAAGATATACAAAAAATACAGATTTTAGATTATCGCCTGTCCAGCGAGTTGCGCGTGAGACTTGATCCATTCCCATGGCCCCGCAGACCTCATCGCCCGCGGGGGTGGACGCCAACCCGGCAATCCCACTATGCTGGGAACCCTAGCGGAGGATCGCAGGATCCGCCCTCGAAAGGAAGCAAACATGGCCGCCGTTTTCTCATGGTTCTGGGTAATCGTCCTTTTGCTGATCCTGGGCTTCTTGTCGTCTTCGTTCCGGATCTTTCGCGAGTACGAGCGCGGCGTCATCTTCAACCTGGGGCGGTTCTGGCAGGTCAAGGGCCCGGGGCTGGTTCTCATCGTCCCGGGGGTCCAGCAGGTGGTGCGGGTGGATCTGCGCACCGTGGTGCTGGAGGTGCCCGCGCAGGATGTGATTTCGCGCGACAACGTCTCGGTCAAGGTCAACGCGGTGGTTTACCTGCGCGTGGTCGACGCGGAGAAGGCAGTGATCGAAGTGGTCGATTACCTCGACGCCACCAGCCAGCTGGCGCAGACCATGCTGCGCTCGGTGCTGGGCAAGCACCAGCTCGACGAGATGCTGGCCGAGCGCGAGACGCTGAACCTGGACATCCAGCAGGCGCTGGATGCGCAAACCGCCAGCTGGGGCATCAAAGTCTCGAATGTCGAGATCAAGCAGGTCGATCTGACCGAATCCATGATCCGGGCCATCGCGCGGCAGGCCGAGGCCGAGCGCGAGCGGCGCGCCAAGGTCATTCATGCCGAGGGCGAGTTTCAGGCGTCCGAAAAGTTGCTCCAGGCCGCCAAAGTCCTGGCGCAGGAGCCGCAGGCCATCTTGCTGCGCTATCTGGAGACGCTTACTGTGATCGGCGCCGACAAGAACACGACCGTCGTGTTTCCGCTGCCCATGGACCTGGTCGCGCCGCTGCTCAAAAAGCTCAACCCCGCAGCCCCCTGAAACGCCGCCCACCGGACCAGGGCGACACGGGGCCGGTCCTGCGTGCGCGATAGACTGCGGGCATGAATCCCGAAACGCTGGCACCGACCCAGGCATTCTCCGAGTCGCAGTGGATCGACGGCGAACTCGTGCGCAATCTGATGCGCACGGCACCGGCTGTTCAGATCACGGCGATCCTGGTTGTTCCGGTAGTGTTCGCGGTGCTGTGGGGCCACGTGCCGGTGGCGGCCCTGGGTTTGTGGACGGCGGCCGCGCTGCTGATATCGGGCTTTCAGCTGTGGCTTACACGCTGGCATGCCCAACACCTGGCGCAGGCCGATACCGCGACCCAGTTGAAGTTCATGGCGCGCTACGGCTTTAGCTGGCCTCTGAGCGGTTTCATTTGGGGGGCGGTCGGATTGCTGCATTTCGACCGGACGCCGCTGGCCACCCAGTTCCTGTGCTGGCTGATCATTGCCGTGGGCGGAAGCTTCGCGGTCAGCAGCCTCTCCTTCTACCTCAAGCCCATGCGCGGCTATGCCAATGCCCTGGCGTTGACCTCGCTGGGCGTGATTCTCTGGCGCGTTGCGGACCTGCACTTTCACGCAGCGCCCTTCCATTACTGGATGCTGCTGCTCGTCCTCATCTACTGGATGCTGCTGCTGCAGGCGGGCAAAACCCTGCACGAGACGCATCGCGGCTACGTCGAGCTGCACTACCGCAACGATCAACTGATTGAATCACTGACCCTGCAGACCCGGTCGGCGCTGGACGCCGTGACGGTCAAGAACCGGTTTCTCGCCAGTGCGGCGCACGACATCCGCCAGCCGGTGCACGCCCTGGGGCTGTACGCGGACTGGCTCGACAGGGAGCCGGAGCTGGTGGCCGAAATTGCGCCCAAGATTGTCGAATCCACCAAGGCGGTGAACACCCTGTTCGACTCCCTGTTCGACCTGGTGCGGCTGGATTCGGGCAAGACGCGCATGCACATCGAACCAGTGGACGTCGCCGCGCTGCTGCGGGACATGGAGTTGCAGTACCGTCCGCAGGCGCGGGCCAAAGGCCTGCAGCTGCGCATACGCAGCAGGCCGGGTCAGGTGCTGTCGGACCGGATTTTTCTTCAGCGCATTGTGGGCAATCTGCTGGGCAACGCCTTGAAATACACCTCAAACGGCGGCGTTTTGGTGGCCGCCAGGCCGACCGCCCACGGCATGCGCATCAAGATATGGGACACCGGGATTGGCATCGCGAGCGAGCACCACAGCGAAATTTTCCGGGAGTTCTACAAGGTGCCGAACCATCCCGGCACCGAAGACGGCTTTGGCTTGGGGCTGTCCATCGTCAGCCGCCTCACGCAGCGGCTCGGCCACGACCTGAACATGAAGTCACGTCCCGGGCGCGGCACCGTTTTCACGCTGACCCTGCAGGGCAGTGACGGTGCATTCCAGCTTCAGCCGGCCAGTATGCCGTGAGTGCGCGCGAAATGGACCGCCTGCGTGCGGCTTTTCACGCCAAGGCGCCGGAACAGCCGCCACAGGTGCACCTTGACCGTGTGTTCGCTGATGCCCAGCTCGTCCGCGATCTCACGGTTGCTCAGGCCCCGGTCCAGCATGATGATCAGCTGCTTCTGCCGTTTCGAGAGCTTGCTGTCCGTCGAGCCGGAGTCTTCGAAGGTGCTCTCGGGTGTCAGCAAAGCGTTCAGCGCCGAGCCGATTTCGTTGGCTCCCGATGATTTCTCGATGTAGACGTCGGCGCCGGCTTCGATGCATTGCTCTTCGAATTCGTCCGCCGGAGAGGCCGACAGAACCGCCAGTGGCGCCCTCGGGAAGCGCTTTTTGAGCTCGATGATGCCCGATACGCCAATGGTGTCCGGCAGCTTGAGATCGAGGCAGAAAAGCTCGGGATCGCCGTGCTTGCGGATCGCTTCCTCGATGCCACCGAGCCGGTTCAGCTCGACGACGTCGACACCTGCGCGATACCGGCGCAGCAGCATCGCGACGGCCTCGCGCATTAGGGGGTGGTCATCAATGACGTACAGGCTCATGGCGGAGTTCTCTGAAATGACTTTGAATTATGTAGCGCTGAAGGATACCTGCTTCCCGCTGGCCATGAGGCCGGATTCGGCCCCGCGGGTGCGCGGGCAGTGAGCGGGCCGGGCGACAGCGGCTCGTTTCATGCGGCGGCGTTGGTGAGTTGCAGCAGCGCCGTTGCGATTTCGGCCGCAGACACACCGTCGGCAAGCCGCAGCGTGGCCGGGGCATCGGACAGCGCGGCGCTGCCCATCCGGCGCAGTTGCGCGATGCCCTGCGCGGCATCCTTGGGGGCATCAAAACCGGCGCTTTGCAGCAGCAGGCGACCCTGTGCGTCGACCAGTTTGAAATAAAACCGGCCGTCGCGCTCGCGGTACTGCTTGAACACCGGCAACGCCGCTTTGACAGCCTTTGCCACGGCTGCGCCGGGTTGTGTGCGCAGGTCGCGCAGCCCCACCGCCTCGCGCAGCCGCGCCATGAACGGCAAGGAGAGCTTGCGTGCCTTGACGGCGCCCGCGTGCAGGATCTCCTCGATTCGGCCGGGGTGGTCTATTAACGACTGGTAGGTATCGCGCATCGGGGCAACTTCGCGGTCGATCCGCTCGAACAGGAGCTGCTTGGCCTCGCTCCACGCGATGCCGTCGGCATAGGCCTGGCGCAGCGCGGCGGTCTCTGCGGGGCTGGCAAAGGCCTGGTAAATCTGGAACAGCGCGGAACCTTCCGTGTCCTTGGCCTGGCCCGGCGTGCGCGAGTCGGTCAGCACCCCGTTGATCAGTTTGCGCAACTGCTCGCGCGGCGCAAACAGCGCGATGGTGTTGTCGTAGCTCTTGCTCATCTTGCGACCATCGAGCCCCGGCAGCGTCGCGACCGATTCTTCGATGGCCGCCTCGGGCAGCACGAAATATTCGCCATACAGGTGGTTGAAGCTCGCGGCCATGTCGCGCGCCATCTCGATGTGCTGGATCTGGTCGCGCCCCACCGGCACCCGGTGTGCGTTGAACATCAGGATGTCGGCCCCCATCAGCACCGGGTACATGAACAGGCCGGCCGTCACGCCGTCGTCGGCATCGCGCCCGCCCGTCGCGTTGTGGTCGACCGCGGCCTTGTAGGCGTGCGCCCGGTTCAGCAAGCCCTTGCCGGTCACGCAGGTCAGCAGCCACGTCAATTCGGGGATCTCTGTAATGTCCGACTGCCGATAAAACGTCACGCGCTGCGGATCGAGCCCGGCCGCGAGCCAGGACGCCGCGATCTCCAGCGTGGAGCGCTGCACGCGCGCCGGCTCGCCCACCTTGATCAGCGCATGGTAGTCGGCCAGAAAATAAAAGCTCTCGGTGCCGGCAGCGAGGCTGGCCCGGACCGCAGGGCGAATGGCCCCCACGTAGTTGCCGAGGTGCGGCGTACCCGAAGTAGTGATGCCTGTCAGAACGCGAAGGGGCTGGGTCATGGAAGGAAAATGTCGGATTAACGGGCCAGGGCGGCCAGCGGTGACAGCACGAGGTCGAGCAAGTCGTAGGTCAGGCCCATCAGGGGCAGCAGCCAGTAGGTGCTGACCACGCCAGCGACCACCAGCGCCATCACGATGAAAAACCCCCAGGGTTCGATGCGCGACACCAGCGCCGACTGCGGGTGCGGCAGCAGTCCCACCAGGATGCGGCCGCCGTCCAGCGGCGGCAGCGGAAACAGGTTGAAGACAAACATCACCACGTTGACCAGGATGCCACCCCGGCACATCTTCAGAAAAAACGGTTCCGTCACGCCCGCGCCGACCAGCACGTAAAAAATGATGCCCCACAGAAGCGCCTGTAGCAGGTTCACCGCGGGTCCGGCCAATGCGACCCAGACCATGTCGCGCTTGGGATTGTGCAGCGCGCCGAAGTTGACCGGCACCGGCTTGGCGTAGCCGAACAAAAAGGCGCCCGAGGTGGCGAAGTACAGCA
>SCRR01000046.1 GCA_004322085.1 Burkholderiaceae bacterium | reverse complement strand
GGCGCGGGCTGCGGCAAATCGACCCGGGTATCGTCGATCGGTCCGGCCTCGCCGCCGCAAATATCCAGGATCAATTGTGTGATGCGCTCCAGGTGCTCCACCGTCTGGCCCGGATCCACACCGCGCTCGAAGCGATGCCCCGCCTCGGTCGAGAAGTTGTAGCGGCGCGAGCGCCCCGCAATGGCCTTGGGCCACCAGAAGGCGGCTTCCACGTAAACGTTGCGCGTAGCGTCGGACACCGCTGTGGCGTCGCCTCCCATGATGCCGGCCAGCGACTCGACCTGCACGTCATCGGCGATCACGCCGACATGGTCGTCCACGGTCACGGTGCTGCCGTTGAGCAGCTTGAGCTGCTCGCCGGGACGGCCCCAGCGCACGTCGAGCCCGCCGTGGATCTTGTCGAGGTCGAAGATGTGGGTGGGACGGCTGAACTCGAACATCACGTAATTCGAGATGTCGACCAGCGCCGTGACGCTGCGCTGACCGCAGCGCGCCAACCGGTCCACCATCCATTGCGGCGTAACGGCCTGGGTGTTGACGTTGCGCACGATGCGGCCCGAAAAGCGGCCGCACAGATTGGGCGCGCTGATCTTCACGCGCAGCTTGTCCTGGTGGCTTGCCGCCACCGGCGGGAAGGCCGGCGTTTTGAGCGGCGCGCCCGTCAACGCCGACAGCTCGCGCGCAACGCCATAGACACTCAGGCAATGCGCCAGATTGGGGGTGAGCTTGAGCGTGAACAGCGTGTCGTCCAGGTCGAGCTGCTGGCGGATGTCTTGCCCCACCGTCGCACTCGCAGCCAGCTCCAGCAGGCCGCCGTGATCGTCCGACAGCTTGAGTTCGCGCGCCGAGCACAGCATGCCCTGGCTTTCCACGCCGCGCAGCTTGCCGACCTTGATCACGAAGGGTTTGCCGTCTTCGCCCGGTGGCAGCTCAGCGCCGACCAGCGCACACGGCACCTTGATACCGACGCGGGCGTTCGGCGCGCCGCAGACGATGTTGAGCAGAGCACCTTGCCCGACATCGACCTGGCACACGCGCAGGCGATCGGCATCGGAGTGCTGCACGGCTGTCTTGATCTCGCCCACCACGATCTTCGTGAACGGCGGCGCGACGGGCCTGAGTTCTTCCACCTCGAGCCCGGCCATGGTCAGGGTCTCGGCCAGCTGTTGCGTGCTCAGCCGCGGGTTGCAGAATTCGCGCAGCCAGGATTCCGGGAATTGCATCTTCGTGTTCCCTTGTTGTTATCGGAATTGCGACAGGAAACGGATGTCGCCGTCAAAGAACAGGCGCAGGTCGTTCACGCCATAGCGCAGCATGGTCAGGCGGTCCGGCCCCATGCCGAAGGCAAAGCCGATGTAGTGCTCGGGGTCCAGCCCCATGTTGCGCACCACGTTCGGATGGACCTCACCGGAGCCCGCGACCTCGAGCCAGCGCCCGGCCAACGGGCCGGTCTGGAACTGGATGTCGATCTCGGCACTGGGCTCCGTGAATGGGAAAAAGCTCGGCCGAAAGCGCAGCACCAGGTCGTCGGATTCAAAAAACGTGCGGCAGAAATCCGTGAACACGACCTTGAGGTCCTTGAAGCTCACGTTCTCGCCAATCCACAGGCCTTCACACTGGTGGAACATCGGCGAATGTGTGGCGTCGCTGTCCACGCGGTAGGTGCGCCCCGGTGCAATAACGCGGATCTCCGGCATGCCCTGGCCGGCGTCGATGCGGGCGCGGTACTTCTTGACGTGCTGCACCGCGTAGCGGATTTGCATCGGGCTGGTGTGGGTGCGCAGCAGATTCGGAGCCGCCTCGGTGCCACCTTCAACGTAAAAGGTGTCGTGCATGGAGCGTGCGGGATGGTCTTCGGGCGTGTTCAGCGCGGTGAAGTTGAACCAGTCGGATTCGATTTCAGGGCCTTGCGCCACGTCGAAGCCCATGGAGCCGAAGATCTCCTCGATGCGCTCGAGCGTCAGCGACACCGGATGCAGACCGCCCTGGCCGCGCTGGCGACCCGGCAGCGTCACATCGAGCGCCTCGGCCTGGAGTTGCGCCTGCAACTCCGCATCAAGCAGCGCCTGACGCCGCTCGCCCAGGGCCGTCTCAATCGCCTGTTTGGTCAGATTGATGGCCGCGCCGCGCGATTTTTTTTCGTCCACGCTCAAACCGGCCATGCCCTTCATCAGCTCGGTGATGCGGCCCGATTTGCCCAGGAACCGGGCCTTGGCGTTCTCCAGGTCGGCCGGGGTCGTGGCCTGCGCAAAACCGGCTCTGGCGCTCTCGACCAATGCATCCAACTCGTTCATGAATTTCTCTTGTCAATGAAAAAGGGCCAGCGCCTTTTCAAGCTCCAGCCCTTGTTTCCGTTGCGTGGATGGCTATCGGATCGATAGTCATCCAGCGTGAATCAAGCAGCCAGCTTGGCCTTGACCTGCTCCACGATGGTGGCAAAAGCCGCCTTGTCATGCACCGCGATGTCAGCCAGTATCTTGCGGTCGACGTCGATCGCGGCCTTCCTCAGTCCATTCGTAAATTGACTGTAGGTCAGGCCGCATTCGCGCGCAGCGGCATTGATACGGGCGATCCAGAGTTGGCGGAACACCCGCTTGCGGGTGCGACGGTCACGGTAGGCATATTGCCCGGCCTTCATCACCGCCTCTTTGGCGATGCGGAAGACATTGCCGCGGCGACCGCGGAAACCCTTGGCAAGGGTCAGAACTTTTTTGTGGCGGGCGCGAGCCGTGACACCACGTTTGACGCGAGGCATGTGTTACTCCTTGTTCGTCGTTGGTTAAATGCCAGCGCCTGGCAGCATCTGTGCCATGTGACCCATATTGGTCTCATGCACCGCGGTGATACCGCGCAGATGGCGTTTGTTCTTGGTGGTCTTCTTGGTCAGGATGTGACGCTTGAAGGCTTGGCCGCGCTTGACGGTGCCACCGGGACGAACGCGGAAACGCTTTTTCGCACCGCTCTTGGTCTTCATTTTGGGCATGTGAATGCTCCTTCTTCGTTGTGCTCGCGAGGCGTCTGCGAACCGATCGCAGACTTGTTGGCCCCGAGCCACTTGTTGTGGTGAGTTGTTGCCTCACCAGGCAGGCTCACCGGTGACCAGACCGGCAAACCGCCAATTTCTCACGTCGCCACGCTACGCGGCACGTGCCGGCTGCTGCGGCGCCGCGACGGGCTGCGCCACCGCTTCGGCCACAGGCTTTGCCGCCACTTTTTTCCTGGCCGGTGCGATCATCATGACCATCTGGCGGCCTTCGAGCTTGGGAAACTGCTCGACCACGATCAAATCCTGCAGGTCGTCGCGGATGCGCTGCAACAGCGCCATCCCGATGCCCTGGTGCGTGATCTCGCGGCCGCGAAAGCGCAGCGTGATCTTGCATTTATCGCCTTCCGACAAGAAACGCCGCACATTGCGCATCTTGATGTTGTAGTCGCCATCATCGGTGCCGGGCCGAAATTTGATTTCCTTGATCTCGATGACCGTTTGCTTGGCCTTCGCATCCGCTGCCTTCTTCTGTTCCTGGTACTTGAACTTGCCGTAGTCCATCAAACGACAGACCGGCGGGTTCGCCGTGGC
>SCRR01000435.1 GCA_004322085.1 Burkholderiaceae bacterium | reverse complement strand
CCGCCCATAGAAGCGTATCAGGACGCAGATGAAAAGGCGCTGGCCCTGTAGCGGCAGCCATGTAGCGGCAGCCCTTGTGGCTGCCATCTACGCAAGATACGATCTTGATTGTCAAGATTGTGCCACCCACAAGGGGTGGCGCTACAGGGGTGGCGCTACAGGGGTGGCGCTACAGGGGTGGCGCTACATAACGTTCCGGCGGGTTTCTGTAGCGGCAGCCCTTGTGGCTGCCATCTGCGCAAATGACGCCTCGGATTAAAACGCGACGATTTCAGGTTGGATATTGTCGACGCAATAGCGGTTTAGCCATGCGTGCAGCGCTGCGAGTTTTTGCTGGTTGGCCGTTGCTTTGGGATAAACGAAATAATAGCTTTGGCCGGGCATGACGCAATCGAATGGTTTTACCAGCTTTTGCATGTCGATATCTTCGCTGGCTAGTATGCAATCGCCGATGGCCACGCCAAACCCCTGGGTTGCGGCGTTGACGGCCAAATCCAATGTGTCGAAGCTTTGCCCGCTTCCGGTGTCGATGTTCTCAAAGCCGGCGTAGCGCACCCATGACTCCCAATCGCGGTGATCTCTGGTCGGGTGCAATAGCGTCATGCGGCTTAAGGTCTCTTGTGTCATGGCGCCATGTTCATCGAGCAGCGATGGCGCGCAGACCGGCGTCAGTTGTTCCGCGAACAGCAACTGTGCATGGAGGTTTTTGTCGGCCGGCATGTCGTAGACAATGGCTGCGTCGAAAGGCTCGCGCTGGAAATCGACGCTATGCTGCAGCGTTGTCGTTACTTGCAGAGGGATATCGGCGTTTTCCGCCTGAAACGATATGATCTTCGGGTATATCCAGCGCATGGCGCAGGTGGGCACTTTCAATGTCAGTTCGACACGCCGACGCATCAGGCGCGTAGTTGCCTCTTCGATTCGTGCGAAGCTTTCGCGCAGGACTGGTAGTAATGATTCGCCTTCGCTGGTCAGCGTGATGCCGCGCGCGTGGCGCTGGAACAAGGGGAAGCCGAAATATTTTTCAAGCAGCAATATTTGCCGGCTGACGGCGCCTTGCGTCAGGCATAAATGACTGGCCGCACGCGTAATGTTCTGGTGGCGCGCCACGGTTTCAAACACCTGCAAGGCCTTCAGAGGTGGTGACCTATTCATATAAAACTCCGCTAGCGCGAACCGCTTGGTATGGAGCCATTAGAATTTTGCATGGCTGCCATGATTATATTTCGATTGTACGAGCGATCGCAATACATAAGAATGCAAGTCACGAGAATGGGAAGCAGACATCATTGCGGCCATTCCCGAAAAATTAAAAATTCCCCGGATACGGAAAGAGACAAAACCTGCTGATCGATTTTTCTATTTGCAGCAAGTCGCATAACCCACGGTTTCGTCTTCAACTTTACTCATCCATCACAGGAGAGAGCTATGCAAAATATTAATACTCGGCGGCGTCAGATTATTCAATCTCTGGGCCTTGTTACGGCCGCATCGGCGATATCGGCACCATTTGTCAATGTTTACGCTCAAGAGCAAAACTTCAAGGGCAAGACGCTACGCTTTCTGACCTGGGCCGATGACACCGGTTTGGCGGCGCTGCGCAATATCGCGGCCACTTTTTCCGAAAAAACAGGTGCGAAGGTTATTGCCGATCGTGCGGACGGAACATCCGGGATGGTGGCCAAACTGAAGGCTGCAGGCACCAGGCCGCAATACGATGCCATCACGCTGGCCGGGGTAGGTGCCAGCGGCCTGGCCGAAGCGGGTCTGCTGATGCAGCCCGATTTGCATCGCCTGCCAAATTTGAAAGATGTGCCTCAGGCTTACCGTACGGGCGCCAATGGTTTTGGCGTGGGCTATCTGTTATGGACCGATGGGCTCATCTACAACACGGCCACCGTTAAAACGGCGCCTGACAGCTACGAGGCCTTGTGGGACAAAAAATACAGTGGCCGGATTTTCCTGCCCCCTCCCAGCTTTGTCGAAGCCGTCGACACCGTCATCATTGCCGCGCGTATGTCGGGTGGTTCGCAGAGCAATATCGAGCCTGGTTTCAAGAAAATGGCCTTGCTCAAGAACAGTGTCTTGATGCTGGGGGAAAACCCGAACCAGGTCGCGGAGTTGTTCCGTACTAAATCGCTCGACATGGGCGGGATCTATTCGCCGGCGTTCTTCCCGGTAGCCATCAAAAAGCCCGAGTACAACATGGGTGCCGCGTATGGCATGAAAGAAGGGTTTGCCGCTCAGCTCATGTATACGGTAATTCCAAAATCCCACCCTGGTGACATTGCGCTGATCCATGCTTTCATCAATCATTCGCTGGACGCTTCAGTGCAGGGGAAAATGGCGGCCGATGTATTGAATGGCCCGGTGAATTCCAAGGCGGTAGTGCCTGCTGATAGCAAGCGCTATGTACCGACCGCACAGGAGATTTCAGAGAAAGCCATCATTCACGATGACAAGGCTCTGGCCGTTGTGCAAAGTGATTGGGTACGCCGCTATACCGAGATGTTCTCCGCATAGCTGCCATGGAAATGACACGGACCGAGAATGGCGCTTTCAAGGCCGGGCTTGGGGCGCACGATGCGCCAGAGCCCGGCTTTCCTGCGCGTCGGTGGCTTTTGTTATTGCCGGTGCTGTCATTCCTCGCCTTGCTGACTATTGCCACATTGGTTGTGCTGCGAATGAGTTTCGGAGTTCATGGGCATGAGTGGAGCGGCTTTTCACTGCACAGCTATGCCGCTTTGCTCAAACCCTATTACACGCATTCCTTATGGCTCACTCTGAGCCTGGCTTTTCAGAGCACCGTCCTGGCGATGCTGCTGGGGGTTCCCGTGGCAATGGCCATGGCCCGCGCCCAATCGGCGCTGGCGCGCCGCTTGCTGCTAACGGGTGTGTTGTTGCCACTACTGGTCAATTTGCTTTTGCAAAGCTATGGCTGGCTGATTATT
>SCRR01000045.1 GCA_004322085.1 Burkholderiaceae bacterium | reverse complement strand
GTGTCGACGGAAAAGCGGCGCGGCGGCGGTCAGGAGGGAATGTCATGACCGATGGTTTTCTGGGCCGCTGGTCGCGGCGCAAGGTGGACGCGCGCGAAGGCAAGCCGCTGCCCGAGCCGCCAGCGCCGCTGCGCGTGGCGCAGGAACCACCGCTACAACCCGATGCGGGAGCGCCGCCCGACGCTGCCAGGTCCGCGGCTGTCCCGCCCAATGAGCCGCCACCGCCTTTGTCGCTGGACGATGTGCGTGTGCTCACGCCTGCGTCAAATTTCACGCCCTTCATGGAGTCTGGCGTTGCGCCCGAGGTCAGGAACGCCGCCATGAAGAAACTGTTTGCCGATCCGCACTACAACGTGATGGACGGGCTCGACACCTACATTGATGATTACACGCAGCCCAGCCCGCTCTCCGTGGCCATGCTGCGGAAATTGGCCGGCGCCGGACTTCTCAAGCTTGCGGATGACCCGCAGGGCAGCGCGACGGTAGTGCGGGATGATGCGGATAACCCCACGGGGCAATCCGTGGCACAGTGCGTTGAAACCGCAAGACAACCCACTGAAGAGGAGTCAAGCCAGCCCGTATCTGTCCAGACCCTGGCGTCTGCAGAAGCATCTGGGCTGAGCCCAGCAGACCATGCCGACACTGATATGCGATTGCAACCAGACCATGCCGCTCGCGCCGAAGGCTCTCGGCGCGGCACTCCATGAGGGTTTGACGCTGCACTCGACCCTGTGCCGCCGCGAGGCGGGCGCGTTCCAGAAGGCGGTCCAGAGTGGCGAAGACGTGGTGGTGGCCTGCACCCAGGAAAAACGCCTGTTCGCCGAACTGGCCGGGCAAACAGAAGGGGCGAGCTCGGCGATCCGCTTCGTCAATATTCGCGAGACGGGTGGCTGGAGCCGCGATGCCGCCAGCGCCACGCCAAAAATCGCGGCCCTGTTGGCGGCCGCGCATCTGCCCGAGCCCGAGCCGGTGCCCACGGTCACCTTCAAGAGCGCGGGGCGCTTGCTGATCATCGGCCCGCTCGATGCGGCCGAACGCGCCGCCAGTCTGCTTGCCGACGTGCTCGATGTGACCCTGTTCACGCAGGGCCCGGGAAACGCGGGCGGGGCGCAGGAGAGGCGCTATCCGGTATTGGGTGGGCATATTGAGGGCCTGACCGGCTGGCTCGGCGCTTTCGAACTCAAGTGGTTGCGCAACAACGCTATCGATCTGGATCTGTGTACCCGCTGCAACGCCTGCGTGGCCGTGTGTCCCGAACAAGCGATCGGGTTAGACTATCAAATTGATAGTGATCTGTGTAAATCGCACCGGGCTTGCGTCAAGGTTTGTCAGGTTGCTGGGGCCATCGATTTCAGCCGCAAGCCCGAGGCTTTGAGCG
The DNA here is from genome assembly GCA_004322085.1 of Burkholderiaceae bacterium. GTDB lineage: Bacteria > Pseudomonadota > Gammaproteobacteria > Burkholderiales > Burkholderiaceae_C > Rhodoferax_A. Next base: position 1,725 of record SCRR01000045.1, on the reverse strand, counting down.
AAACGTTCGACCTAGTGCTTGATTTGCGCGGGCCCACGGCGACTCCGACATTCACCCAGCACGCGCTGCCTCAGGGTTATTTCCGCCTGCCACCGACGCTTGATGATCTGCGCGTGCTGCTCAAGCTGCGTGAACTGGTCGGTGAATTCGAGAAGCCGAAGTTCTTCAACTACAAGCAAAAACTGTGTGCCCATAGTCGCAACGAAACGGTTGGCTGTAACGCCTGCATCGAGGTCTGTTCCGCCGAGGCCATCCGCAGCGACAAGAGCCGCCAGCAGATTGTCGTCAACCCGCACCTTTGCGTCGGTTGTGGCGCCTGCACCACCGTGTGCCCGACGGGTGCGATGACCTACGCCTATCCGCCGGCCGGTGATCAGGGGCTCAAGCTCAAGACGCTGCTGTCCACTTACTCCAGCGCCGGCGGCAAGGATGCCGTCCTGCTGCTGCACAGCCAGGAACGCGGGCAGGCATTGGTGGACGAGCTCGGCCGCGCGGCTCGCCTGGGCGTGGCACGCGGTGTGCCGGCCAATGTCATCCCGGTGCCCCTGTGGCACACGATCAGCGTGGGAGTCGATATCTGGCTGTCCGCTTTTGCTTTCGGCGCTGCGCGGATTGCCGTGCTCACGACGGGTGAGGAAGCGCCGCAATACCTGGACGCCCTGAACGAGCAGATGGCAGTAGCGCAGGCCATATTGCATGGCTTGGGGTACGACGGCACGCAGCTGACGCTATTGCGTGCCGCGCACCTTGCCGATCTTGACCAGGAATTGCAGTTGCTGATTGCGAAACGGCCACGCACTCCCGCGGTGCCGGCCCGATTCGCAGTGGCGCAGGAGAAACGCGCCACACTGGAGCTCGCGCTGGACCACCTCATCGAGCAGGCGCCGCTGCGTCCCGAATTGATCGAGCTGCCCGCGGCAGGCGCGCCGTTTGGTGCCGTCGAGGTCGACAAGGACGCATGCACCCTGTGCCTGAGTTGTGTCAGCGCATGCCCGGCCAGTGCACTGCAGGACAATCCGGACCTGCCCCAGCTTCGCTTCATCGAGAAGAATTGCGTGCAGTGTGGCCTGTGCGTCACTACCTGCCCGGAGGACGCCCTTGTGCTCAAGCCGCGACTGTTGCTTACGCCCGAGCGCAAGCAGGCACGCGTGCTCAATGAGACCCAACCCTATGCCTGCGTGCGCTGTGGCAAGCCGTTCGGCACACTCAAGGCCATCGAGGTCATGCTGGGCAAGCTCTCCAGCCACTCCATGTTCCAGGGCGAGGCGCTGGAGCGACTCAAGATGTGCGGCGACTGCCGGGTGATTGATATTTACTCGGACCGCAACGAAGCAAAGATCACCGACCTATGAGCCTGTCCATCCCTCTTGAAATTTCATCGAGCTCCGCGCTCGACGAAGAAACCGCGCGAGCCGAAGTCTATGGCCTGTTGTCGCAGCTTCTGTACGCGCCGCCCGGGCCCCCATTGCTGGCGCAGTTGCGCGTGGCCGCGACCGAGACGCCGGCGGCAGGCGCCTTTCTCGAGGAGCCCTGGCGCCATCTGGTCGGGGTCGCGCGCGGTATGAGTGACACCGCGATCCACAATGAGTTCGACGCCCTGTTCGGGGGCGTCGGCAAGCCCGAGGTGTATGTGTTCGGATCGCACTACCTCAGCGGCTTTTTGAACGAGAAGCCACTGGCGGCCTTGCGTGGTGACCTGGCCCGGCTGGGACTTGCGCGCGACGA
>SCRR01000044.1 GCA_004322085.1 Burkholderiaceae bacterium | reverse complement strand
GGCCTGTCCATGAAACTTGGCGACACGCCGGCGCGCAGGGACGAGCCGCGCAGCAACCGGTTTGAAGGAGCCGGCCGTGGCCAGCCAACGCCTCGCCGGCAGGGCGCAGCGGCGCCGCAGGCCACCGCGATGGCGTCGGCCTTTTCCAAACTGCAGGGGTTGCGCAAATAGCAGTGGGCGCTGCGTGTTTGATAGCGAGCTGTCGTTACCTGATAATGGGTTGCAGCTGATTTCGTCAAAACTTTTGATCCACCAGGGCGTCGTGACGGATGCCGGAATCACGAACGTATACTTATACTGAAGGCGTCTCCCCGCTCGTCACAAGAGGTCCGTCATGTCGATCCGTTCGCTGGTGTTTTTGATTTTGGTTCTGGTGATCGTCGCTTTCGTGGTGCCGAACTGGAGCCTGATCAACCAGCCCGCCGATCTGTCGCTGATCTTCAGCACGGTCAAGGCCCCGTTGGGTCTGGTTCTGCTGGGACTCATCGTGGTCACGGTGCTGGTGTTCGTCGCCCTCATGGCCTATACACAGACCACCTTTCTGATGGAAGGCCGGCGCCACGCCAAGGAATTGGCGGCGCAGCGCGAACTGGCCGACAAGGCCGAGGCCTCGCGCTTCACCGAGCTCAAGACGTTTGTTGCGGAAGAGCTGGTACGCCTGTCCAAAGAACGTGCCGACAGCTCGCAGGAAGTGCAGGCGCGCATGGAACGCATGCAGGCCGCGCTGGTGCAGCGGGTCGACGAGCAAGCCAATTCGCTCGCGGCGCTGGTTGGCCAGCTGGAAGATCACGTGCGCGGTGTCGGCGCCCGCAGCGCAGGCGCCGTGTGAGCCGGCCGCCAGCGCGCTACTGCTCAAAGTCCCGCTACATCGATTGCCGCAGCATCTCCCGGTAGTCCTCGGGCGTCGCCAGGCGCGGATTGGTCTTGTGGCAGTGATCGGCCATGGCGCCGCGGATCACGTCGTCGAACTGGCCCTCGGACACACCCATGGCCCTCAAACCGGCAGGCAAGCCCAGGCGGGCGCTCATGGCCTGGATGGCGTCGGGAATATCGCTGCCCGATGCAAGGCCCATGGCGTAGGCCATGCGCTCCAGGCGATGTTCCTTTTTCACGGACTCGGCGCTCGCGTTGAACCGCACGACGGCTGGCAGGAAAACGGCATTCAAGGTGCCGTGATGCAGCCGTGGATCGACGCCGCCCAGACTATGGCTCAGCGAGTGCACGCAGCCCAGGCCCTTCTGGAACGCCATCGCGCCCTGCATCGAGGTGCTCATCATGTTCAGCCGCGCCTCGCGGTCCGAGCCGTCGCGCGTGGCGCGCTCGATGTGAGTCCAGCCGCGCGCGAGGCCATCGAGCCCGATGCCATCGGCCGGCGGATTGAAGGCCGGCGCCATGAAGGCCTCCATGCAGTGCGCGATCGCATCCATGCCGGTGGCCGCGGTCAGCATCGTCGGCAGACCCAGCGTGAGCTCGGGATCGCAAATGGCGGCTTTGGGGACCAGGAACCACGAGTGAAAACCCAGCTTGCGGTGGTCGTCCAGAATCACGATCGCGCCGCGCGCCACCTCGCTGCCGGTGCCGGCCGTGGTGGGCACGGCGATCAGGGGCGCCACGCGCGCGGTGATCTTGAGCGAGCCGCCCTCGATGGTGGCGTAGGTCTTGAGTGGGCCTTCGTGCGTGGCCGCAATCGCCACGCCCTTGGCGCAGTCGATCGACGAGCCGCCGCCCACCGCGATCAGACCGTCGCAGCCGTTTGTCTTGTAGACCATCACGGCGGCGCGCACGGCGCCCTCGGTCGGGTTCGAAGGCGTCTGGTCGAACACCGACGTCGTCATGCCGGGCAAAGCATCCTGCACCTTTTGCAGCAGGCCGGCCGCCTTCACGCCGGGGTCGGTCACGATCAGCGGGCGCTTGATGCCGACACGCTGGCACTCTTGCGCGAGCAGCTTGAGCGCGCCGAATTCAAACTGGATCTGCGTCACGAAATTGATGAAGGCCATGATGGTCTGCGTTGTACGATGGAACCCTCACTGTAACGGACGCTGACAAAAGATGAATTGCAAAAACCCCTTGCCGATACTCAGGTTCACCACGGCAGGCAAGGGCGCCAGCCAGTGAGCGGGCCCCGCGTCGATCCGCGCACCCTGCTCACGCCGGCCATGCGTGGCGTGCTCGACCGCATGGCGCGCGCCAGGCAGGCTCCCATGCAGACGCTTACGCCCCAACAGGCGCGCGCCGCCTACGAACTGGGTGCCGGCATGCTCGAAATACCCGCGCCGGCGCTGGCACGCGTGCAGGATCTGCATGTCCCGGCGCGCGATGGCCACCCGATCCCGGCGCGGTTGCTGGCGCCATCGACCGCGCAACTGCCGGTGCTGCTGTATTTTCATGGCGGCGGCTTCACCATCGGCAGCATTGCCTCGCACGATGTGCTGTGCCGCCAGCTCAGTTATCTCGCGCAGTGCGCGGTACTCTCCATCGATTACCGGCTTGCGCCCGAGCACAAGTTTCCGGTGGCGGCGCGCGACGCCTGGGACGCCACGGCCTGGCTCGCGGCGAACGCTGCGGCGCTCGGGCTGGATGGCACGCGCATGGCCGTCGGCGGTGACAGCGCGGGCGGCACGCTGGCGGCGGTCTGCGCCGTGCTGGCGCGTGATGCCGGCCTGGCCCTGGCGCTGCAGTTGTTGTTCTATCCGGGCTGCGCCGCGCATCAGGACACGCCTTCACACACCACCTTTGCACACGGATTCGTGCTCGAAGAGGCACAGATCACCTGGTTTTTCAACCAATACATTCGCAGCGCGGCCGACCGCGACGATTGGCGCTTTGCACCGCTCAATGCGCCCGATGTGGATGGCGTGGCGCCCGCGTGGTTCGGCCTGGCCGAGTGTGATCCGCTGGTGGACGAGGGCGTGCTGTATGCCGACAAGTTGCGCGCAGCCGGCGTCGCCGTCGAACTGGAAATTTACCGCGGTGTAACGCACGAGTTCATCAAGATGGGTCGGGCCATTGGCACGGCGCGTCAGGCTCATGCGGACGCCGCAGCGGCTCTCGAAAAAGCTTTCAACCGTTGACGGACTCACCATGAATCGACAGGACTTCCGTTTTTTCCACCGGCTGCGTGTGCGCTGGGCCGAAGTGGACATGCAAAAAATCGTTTTCAATGCGCACTACCTGATGTATTTCGACACGGCCATCGCCGACTACTGGCGCGCGCTGGCGCTGCCGTACGAGGCGGCCATGCAGCAGCTCGGCGGTGACCTGTATGTGAAGAAGGC
>SCRR01000043.1 GCA_004322085.1 Burkholderiaceae bacterium | reverse complement strand
TATTATTCATCTTCTTTGCAGCCTAGTGCATTCATTTGAGTTTCCCTACCAACTTACCCGCAGGAGCAGACATGGCCGAAATGACGTCCGTGGTTTACCAGACCACCCCTTCCCAGTACAAGCACATCAAGCTGAGTTTCGAGGGCCAGGTGGCGACTTTGTCCATCGACATCGCGGAAGACGGCGGCATCCGCCCCGGCTACAAGCTCAAACTCAATTCCTATGACCTGGGCGTGGACATCGAGTTGTACGACGCGCTCAATCGCATCCGCTTCGAGCACCCCGAGGTGCGCACCGTGGTGGTGACCAGCCTGAAGGATCGCATCTTCTGCTCGGGCGCGAACATCTTCATGCTGGGCCTGTCCAGCCATGCCTGGAAGGTCAACTTCTGCAAGTTCACCAACGAGACCCGTAACGGCATCGAGGATTCCAGCAGGCATTCGGGACTGAAGTTTGTGGCTGCTCTCAATGGCGCGTGTGCGGGTGGCGGCTACGAACTGGCGCTGGCCTGCGACGACATCGTGCTGGTGGACGACCGCTCCTCCACCGTGTCGCTGCCCGAAGTACCGCTCTTGGGCGTGTTGCCCGGCACCGGCGGGCTGACCCGCGTGACCGACAAGCGTCATGTGCGCCACGACCTGGCCGACATTTTCTGCACCACCTCGGAAGGCGTGCGCGGCCAGCGCGCCATCGACTGGCGCCTGGTGGACGCGATCGCCAAACCGCAGCAGTTTGCACAGGTCGTGGCCGAGCGCGCCGCCAAGCTTGCTGCCGGCAGCGACCGCCCTGCCGGTGCCAAGGGTGTAGCCTTGATTCCGCTGACATGCCGCAAGACGGCCGATGCGCTGGCGTACGGCTTTGTCACCGTGGACATAGACCGTGCCAACCGCAGCGCCACCTTCACCGTCAAGGCTCCCGCGGGGGCGCAGCCCACCGACATGGCGGGCATCGAGGCCGCTGGTGCCGCCTGGTGGCCGCTGCAGATGGCGCGCGAACTCGACGACGCCATCCTGCACATGCGTACCAACGAGCTCGACATCGGCAGCTGGATTCTCAAGACCGCGGGCGATGCCCAGGCCGCGCTGGCATCCGATGCGACCATGCTGGCGTACAAGGACCACTGGCTGGTGCGTGAAACCATAGGCCTGCTGCGCCGCACGCTGGCCCGGCTCGACGTCTCCTCGCGCAGCCTGGTGGCGCAGATCGAGGCCGGTTCCTGCTTTGCCGGCACGCTGGCCGAACTGGCCTTCTGCGCCGACCGCACCTATATGCTGGCGCTGCCGAACGACGCCGACAAGGCGCCGAAACTCGTGCTCAATGAGTTCAACTTCGGCTTTTACCCCATGGTCAACGACCAGTCGCGCCTGGCGCGCCGCTTCTATGAAGAAGCCGCGCCGATGGAAGCGGTGCGCGGCGCTGCCGGCCAGGCACTCGATGCCGACGCGGCACAGGCGCTGGGCCTGGTGACCGCGGCGCTCGACGATATCGACTGGGCTGACGAAATCCGCATGGTGATCGAATCCCGTGCCGCCATGTCGCCCGACGCCCTCACGGGCCTGGAGGCCAACCTGCGCTTTTGCCAGAAGGAAACCATGGCGACCCGCATCTTCGGGCGCCTCACGGCCTGGCAGAACTGGATATTCCAGCGTCCCAACGCCGTCGGCGACAAGGGCGCGCTCAAGGTTTATGGCAAGGGCGAAAAGGCCGCCTTCGACATGAACCGCGTTTGAAGTCCTGTAACCCTTCGCAAAATCCCACCCTCGTCCCAGCCCAACTTCCGGAGATCCGCATGTCCAGCATCAACTACAGTGAAAAAATCCCCAACAACGTCAACCTCGGCGAAGACCGCACGCTGCAGCGCGCGCTCGAGCAGTGGCAGCCCAACTTCATCAACTGGTGGGACGATGTCGGCCCCGACAACTCGACCAATTACGAGGTCTACCTGCGCACCGCCGTGAGTGTCGATCCGAACGGCTGGGCCCAGTTCGGCCACGTGAAGATGCGCGACTACCGCTGGGGCGTCTTCCTGAACCCGGGTGATGCCGAGCGCGCGATCCACTTCGGCGACCATAAGGGCGAGCGTGCCTGGCAGGACGTGCCCGGCGAGCACCGTGCCAACCTGCGCCGCATCATCGTCACGCAAGGCGACACCGAGCCGGCCTCGGTCGAGCAGCAGCGCCACCTGGGTTTGACCTGCCCCAGCCAGTACGACCTACGCAACCTGTTTCAGGTCAACGTGGAAGAAGGCCGCCACCTGTGGGCCATGGTCTACCTGCTGCACAAGCACTTCGGCCGCGATGGTCGCGAGGAGGCCGAGGCGCTGTTGCAGCGCACCTCAGGGGACGCCAACAACCCGCGCATCCTAGGTGCCTTCAACGAGAAGACGCCCGACTGGCTGGCCTTCTTCATGTTCACCTACTTCACCGACCGCGACGGCAAGTTCCAGCTGTCGGCGCTGGCCGAAAGTGCGTTCGACCCACTGGCGCGCACCACCAAGTTCATGCTGACCGAAGAGGCGCACCACATGTTTGTGGGCGAGAGCGGCGTCTCGCGCGTGGTGGCCCGCACTGCGCAGGTGATGAACGAACTCAAGACCGACGATCCGGCGAAGATCCGCGCGGCCGGCGCGATCGACCTGGCGACCATCCAACGCTACCTGAATTTCCACTACAGCGTGACCATCGACCTGTTCGGTGCCGACCAGTCGAGCAATGCCGCGATCTTCTACAGTTCGGGCCTGAAGGGTCGCTACGAAGAGGGCAAGCGCAGCGATGACCACGTGCTCAAGGGCCAGACCTACAAGGTGCTCGAAGTGCACAACGGCCAGCTCGTCGAAAAGGACGTGCCGATGCTCAATGCACTCAACGAAGTGCTGCGCGACGACTTCATCAAGGACTCCGTGGCTGGCGTGGGTCGCTGGAACAGGGTGCTCGAGAAGGCCGGCATTCCGACGCGGCTGGTGGTGCCACACAAGGCCTTCAACCGCCAGATCGGCGCGCTCGCGGGCATCAAGATGTCGCCCGAGGGCCGCGTGGTGAACGAGACCGAATGGGCAGCGAAGAAGCACGAGTGGCTGCCGACACGTGAAGACTTCGCGTTCGTTGCGTCGCTGATGGGCCGCGTGGTCGATCCCGGCAAGTTCGCCGGATGGATCGCGCCGCCGGTCATGGGCATCAATCGCCAGCCGGTCGACTTCGAATACGTTCGGTTCAACTGAGGAAGGTCGGAGCGATGGACATGGCCGCTGACTTGAAGGCGATCAAACAGCATTTGATCGACCCGGAGATCTGCATTCGCTGCAATACCTGCGAATCGGTTTGCCCGACGGGCGCGATCACGCACGACGATCGCAACTATGTCGTGAACGTCGATATTTGCAACCACTGCATGGTCTGCATCTCGCCGTGTCCGACCGGGTCGATCGACAACTGGCGCACCATGCCGCTCATCAAGGCCTATTCGACCGAGGAGCAGTTCGGCTGGGACGAGTTGCCGCCCGAGCTCACGCCAGAGCAGCTCGCCGCCGAAGGTGTGACCGCAATCGATGAAGCGGCGGTCGCATCGCCGCCGTCGCCGGTTGCGGTACTGCCTGCGGCGGTCACCGGCGAGGAACCGTTCGATTCGGCCGCCTTCGGAGCGACCGTGCCGCCCTGGTCGGCGGCACACGCCTATACCAATCTCTATGGTCCCAAGCAGGCGACCACGGCCACGGTGGTGGGCAACTTCAATTGCACCGAGGCCGGCTTCGCGAATGAAACGCACCATGTGGTGCTCGATCTTGGCGGCATGCCATTCCCGGTACTGGAAGGCCAGTCGATCGGCATCGTGCCGCCCGGTGTCGACGCCGGGGGGCGTGCGCACATCGCGCGCCAGTACTCGATCGCCAGTCCGCGCAATGGCGAGCGGCCCGGCTACAACAACATCTCGCTGACCGTCAAGCGTGTCACCGAAGACCACCAGGGGCGCTCAGTCCGCGGCGTCGCGTCCAACTACATCTGCGACCTCAAGGTCGGCGACAGCGTGCAGGTCATCGGCCCGTTCGGCAATTCGTTCCTGATGCCGAACCATCCGAAGTCGCACATCGTGATGATCTGCACCGGCACCGGCAGCGCGCCGATGCGCGCGATGACCGAGTGGCGGCGGCGCCTGCGCAAGAGTGGCAAGTTCGAAGGGGGCAAGCTGATGCTGTTCTTCGGAGCGCGCACCCAGCAGGAGTTGCCGTACTTTGGCCCGCTGCAAAGTCTGCCCAAGGATTTCATCGACATCAACTTCGCTTTCTCGCGCGCGGCCGGTCAGCCCAAGCGTTATGTGCAGGACCGGATGCGCGAGCGCTCGCTCGACCTGGCCGCGTTGTTGCAGGACCCGAACACCTACCTCTACGTCTGCGGACTCAAGAGCATGGAAGAGGGTGTGGTGCTGGCGTTGCGCGATGTAGTGCACGCGGCGGGCCTGTCCTGGGATACGCTGGGCGCCACGCTCAAGCGCGAGGGACGGCTGCACCTGGAGACGTATTGAGGCATTCCCCGATGGCCTGTGTGTGCTGCTCGGGGCGCCGCTTCGCGGCATTCACCGCCCGCTGATGGGGTGACTGCTATCCGGTACAGTGGGCAGCATGACTATCGTCCGCCCCACTCTTGAAGTTGCCGTTGTCCTGCGCAAAGAGCGCATCGAAGGGGCCATGAGCCGCTGGCAGACTTGGCGCTGGGTGTTGCACGACGTGATGCTGCGGGGCCCCGACTTCGGCGATAAGCCTCGTCTTTTATATAAAAATGATAGTGAAGAGCGATGGCTGCATCCCGGGTACAAGGTTGAATTGTTCAAGGATGATGCCGAGGGCTATTACCTGAACGGCGCCGCGCCAGCCCCTTGCTGGTTTGTCCTGTGGCGCATGGAGCAGGAGGCGACGGTGGCAGATGAGCCGATCGCCAAACCCGTTGTGGTGACACTGAGCTACCACGATGCGGCCCGATGGCTGGACGCACAGGAAAACGTGGAGCAGGTGCCGGCCCCGGAGCAGGTGGTCGAATGGATGATGGCCTTCGTGCAGGAACATTACGTGCAGGAACCCAAACGGCGCAAGCGGCCCGAGAGCTTCAGGCC
>SCRR01000042.1 GCA_004322085.1 Burkholderiaceae bacterium | reverse complement strand
CGAACTGGTCGAACGCGACGCCATGCTGCTGGTGGAGCACAGCCGCATGGCGACGCTGCTGGGTCTGGTCCACCGTCTGCCGGCGCGCCGGCTTGTGGACCGCCCCCGCCTGCAGATCGCCATCGCCTGGGCGCACTGCCTGACCCATCACCCAGAGGGGGTCCACCGTGCCCTTGCGTGTGTGGAAGACAGCCTGGCGCAAGGTCTCGGCAATCCGGATGCCAGCGAAGAGTTGCGAGCGGAAACACAGCTTGTGCGCGGTGCGAATGAAATCTACGGCGACCGTATCGAGCTGGTCGAAGCGTTGGTCCAACCCTGCCTCGACCATGCGGAAGAATGGCGTCCGTGGCTTGCGGCGGTGGCCGCGAACCTGCTCAGCTACCGCTTCATCCACACCGCGCAATTCGAACGGGCGCGGGAGCTGCAAAGCTGGGCGCGAAAATTTCACGATCGTACGGTCGGTCCGTTCAGCGGAGTCTACGGCCTGTGCTTCGCCGGCATGGCGGCAGCCGGGCAGGGTGCGCTCGATATCGCCGCGGCGCATTTCCAGGAAGCCCTAGAGCAGGCTCGCGCCGGAGCTGGCCGCCATTCCCACGCGGCGCGTCTGGCGGCGGCACTGTGGGGGCAGATCCAGTACGAGCGCAATGAATTGCCAGAGGCAGAACGCCTGCTGGAGGAAAGCCGGGCCCTGGGTGCCGAAGGGGGGGTCGTGGATTTCTCCCTGGCGACTTACGCGACGCTCGCGCGTCTGCGGGAGGTGGCCGGTGATCTTGCCGGCGCCCATGAATTGTTGGATGAGGGTCTGGAAACCGCACAGCGCCTGCGTTTCGAGCGCCTGACCGCCGCGCTGAACACCGAACGGGTACGCCTGTATCTGCAGGAGGGAGCGATCCAGCACGCTGAACGGATGGTTGAGCCCGGGGGTGACGAATGCCCCGAAACCGCGGGTATCCACGCGCTGGTCTGCGAGTATCGTGCACTCACGCAGTCACGGATCGAGTACGCGCGGGGTAACTCCGCGGACGCCGTGGTGCGGTTGAGGAAGCTGGTCGCGCACGCCCATGCCAACGGCCGGTGGCTGGCCGAAACCACGCTGCAGTTTCCGCTCGCTCGGGCGCTCGAGGGTCTGGGCGATCATGATGCTGCATGTGCAGTGCTGGTGGCCGCCCTCGAAGCGGGTGCGCGACAAGGGCTTGTGCGCAGCTTTCTGGATGAGAACCTGTTGCCCCTGCTTATCCGCCTGCGCGGCACTGTGCAGCGCGACCGCTCTGTAAACCTGCTGTCGAATGTCGCCAAGCGTCATCTCGACCGCCTGATTGCCGCTGGCACGGATGATGGAAAATCCACGGGGCCACCCCGCATTCCGGCGGGAGGTGCCCGCCGCCTCATCGAGCCACTCACGGAACGGGAACTCCAGACGGTGCGGATGCTGGCCAATGGGTGCTCGAACAAGGAAATTGCGCGTGAGCTCGGGATCGCGGTCAACACCGTGAAATGGCACCTCAAGAGCCTGTATTCCAAGCTCTGCGTCAGCCGCCGTACCCAGGCGGTGGCGGAAGTGAAACGCCTTGGCCTGATCGACTGACAGGCCGTCAAATCACGAAATCGATGCCGGACTACCCGAAAAACTGCTGATACCTACCTGTTCGTGTGGTGTCGCCGTATTTTTCCTCCGTTAAGTTGCAGTCATGCCGCTGCAGACGGTTGATACGCAACCTGTGGGTGGATAGCCGCTGGCCTGCAGGACACAAGAGCCCTGGTCAAGCGGCGGCGCGGCACCGGTACAACGGTAGTCAGAGGAGAGTTTCGGCGCATGGAAATCTGCATTGACAACGGTGGTACGTTGACGGACTTCTACGTTCGCCGTGGCGATTCGGTGTGGGCAACGAAAACCCTCACGACGCCGTATGACCTGTCGGAGTGCTTTTTCGACGGGCTCAGGAAAGTGTCCGGCCTGGTCTATGGCGACGAAGACGCTGGACGCCTGCTCGCGGAAGCATCCGGCATCAGTTATTCCACCACCCAGGGCACGAATTCGCTGGTGGAACGCAAGGGACCGCGGCTGGGCCTGGTCGTGCCCAAGGGCTTCGACACGGCGCGGCTTGCGCCTTCGGCCCATCACCGCGAGCTGTTCGACGACCTGATCGGCCCGCGCATCGTGGCGGTCGATATGGATCTCGGTGCGGATTCCCTCGCCGAGGAGGTCATCCGCTGCACGAACACGTTGGGCGAGCAGGGCACGAGCCGCATCGTTGTGTGTCTCACCGGCGCCGACTACGTGCACCGGGAATCGCACTACGTGGCCCAGTACGAACGGTCGTTCTTGCCGCACCATCTGGGAACCGTGCCGATTTCCATGTCGCACGAGACGACGGGTGATGCGTGCGTGGAGCGCCGCATGTGGACAGCAATCTTCAATGCCTTCCTGCATGGGCCGATGGAGAATTTCCTCTTCTATGCCCAGCAGCGCCTTAAGAACCACCGCGGGGCGCCGAGCCTGCGTATTTTCCGCAACGATGGCGGCACTGCGCGCGTGGTCAAGACGACGGCCGTGAAGACCTACAGCTCCGGGCCGCGCGGTGGCATGGAGGCGGCCTATCGCATTGCGGCGCGGCGGGGCTACAGCCATCTGGTTTCCGTGGACGTGGGTGGGACGACCTCGGATATCGGACGCGTCGAAGCCGGTGAGATCCATACCGACCTACGTGGCGAGATCGAAGGCGTGGCATCTTCCCTGGAGTTGTGCAACGTCGTCAGTGCTGGTGTCGGAGGTGGCTCGTTGATCCGGGCCATCGATGGGAAAATCAAGGTAGGCCCGGAAAGCGCGGGTGCTGCGCCGGGGCCAGCGTGTTTCGGGCTGGGGGGCAGCGACGCCACCATCACGGATGCGCTGCTGGCGATCGGACTGCTGGACCCCGAGACATTTTTCGAAGGCGGCAAGGCGCTGGACCGGCAACGCGCGGAGGCCGCGATCAAGGCGTACGTGGCGGATCCGCTGGGCTTGTCAGTAGCGCAGGCCGCATATGCCATGCGCGATGCATGGGTAGACGCATTGGCAGCGGCGCTACACGAACACACACCGCCGCGGGCGGACTCCGTACTGCTCGCGTTTGGCGGCGCCGGCCCGATGGCGATCTGTGCGGTTGCCGAAAAGCTGGATATCGGGACGGTCTTCATTCCCCGTTTCGCTGCAATGCTCAGCGCCTACGGCGTGAGTTTCGGAAGCCCTGCGCAGGACTACGAGATGGTGGTTGCAGGCGCCGACCGCAAGGGTTTCGAGCGCGTGTCGAAAGCGCTGCTGGAGCGCGCTGAACGTGACATGGCGGCGGATGGCCTGGCGCTTTCCGCGTGCCGTCTGGATGCGTGTGCCATTCATGGCGAGCAGGTGACGGCAATCGACATCCACGCACCGCAGGCGTGGCCGGCCGAAGTCGATTCCATCCAGTTTCATGTGGTGGCAATAACGCAGGCCGCGAATAGCGGAAAAGCGGCAGCGATGGACCCCGCAGCCGTTTTCGTCCATGAGCCGGGCACGGGCTGCCCAGCCGCGGGCGAGCGGCGCGTGCACGATGAAACCGGCGTGGAAACGTCGATCCCCGTTTACCGCACCTTCGATGCCCGGCCGGGGCAGTGGGCCGCCGGCCCGGCGGTTCTGGAGGGGTTGTTCTACACCGCTCACCTGCCGGCGCAGTGGACGCTCCACGTGGTGGAAGGCGGGGATCTGCTGCTGGTACGCGACAGCAGCCATTGAGACGAGAAGACCATGACGAAAATTGTCATCACCGAATATCTGCGCATCGACCTTGATAGCGAGCAGTGGGAATGCCGGCACTGCGACCGGGTGCTGATCGGCGCGCGGGAGAACTACAAGCGTGGTTTGCTTGTGTACGATCGCGACCCGCGCGAGATCAACCCGCCGAAGCTCGATCCCGAGCGTTACGAATATACGTTTTCACCGGATCCGAAGTGGTGTCGCATCCTGGAGTATTACTGCCCGGGATGCGGAACGATGGTGGAAACCGAGTACACCGTGCCGGGTGCGCCGCCGTTGCACGATCTTGAGTTCGATATCGATTACCTCAAGGCCCACGCCGCCGATTACATCGAGGAAGGCCAGCAGGTCCACGATCCATCGCTGCCGGATCCCCATCCGCGTGAACGCCTGTCGCACCAGCACCAGGACGATCACGGGCATGTTCACGAATAACCGGGTTTCATGGCGATGAAGAGAATTGCAGTCGACATTGGCGGTACCTTCACGGATTGCTTCATGGTCTGGGATGGCCAGTATCTCCAGGCCAAGGCGCTGACCACGCACAACAATCTGGCGCTGGGGTTCAACGCGGCGCTGGATGAGATCTGCAAGCGTCAGGACATGACGCGCATGGAGGTGTTGTCGCAGGTGGATTCGGTGCGCTATGCCACGACGCTGGGCACCAATGCCCTGATCGAGCGCAAGGGGCCCAAGGTAGGCCTGCTCATCACACGTGGTTTTGAAGGGACCATTGCCACAAGTCGCGCGCGGGGTTACGGCGAAGGCAAGACCATGGCCGAGCAACTCGACCTTACACGCGCCAAGCGTCCCTTGCCGCTGGTGCCCCCTCAGCTTATCCGGGGGGTCCGCGAGCGTATCGATTACCGGGGCGAGGAAATCATCCCGATCGAGGAAGAGGATTTGCGTGCACAGGTGCGCGACCTCATGGATACCGGCATCGAGGCGCTCGTCATCTCGACCGCCAACGGGACGATGAACCCGGCGCACGAAATCCGGATTCGCGAGATTTTCCATGAAGAATTCCCGAGCAGCATGCTGGGGTCGATTCCCGTCATTCTGGCATCGGAGATTTCCGGGCGGCGCGGTGAGTACGTGCGCACGACGTCCGCGATCATTGACGCTTATCTGCATTCCACAATGTTCCATGCGATGACGGGGCTGGAGCGCAATCTGCGCGAGTCCGGCTACCGCAAGCCGATGCTGCTGATCCACAACACCGGCGGCATGGCGCACATGAATTCCACGGACGCGCTGCAGACCGTGCATTCCGGACCGGTTGCGGGGGTGTCGGCATCCGAGGCGCTCAGCAAGCACACGGAACTCGGCAACGTCGTGGCGACTGACATGGGCGGCACGAGTTTCGACATCGGCATCGTCGTGAAAGGCGGCATCAAGCACTACGACTTCCTGCCGGTGATCGACCGTTGGCTCGTTACGGTGCCGATGGTCCATCTGGCGTCACTGGGTGCGGGCGGTGGCTCCATCGTGAGCTACGACCCGGTGTACAAGACCATACGCGTCGGGCCGGAAAGCGCCGGCTCCGAGCCCGGTCCGGCGTGCTACAACCGCGGCGGCAAGACGCTGACGGTCACGGACGCGGACCTGCTGCTGGGCTATCTGGATCCGGCGGATTACGCGAACGGCTCCATTCCGCTTTCGCAGCGCCGGGCGGAGCGCGCGTGCCGCGATCTGTGCAAAGTGGTCGGCGTGGACGAGGTCGAGCTTGCCAAGCGCGTCAAGCGGCGCGTGGATCACGACATGGCGGTCGGCATCATTTCCGAGCTGAACGCACGTGGCTACAAGGCCGAGGAGTTCAACATCCTCGCCTATGGCGGCAACGGTCCGTTGCATGCGTGCGGAATCGCCGATGCGGCACGCGTGAAACGCGTCCTGATACCGCCGTTCTCGCCGGTTTTTTCGGCCAGCGGTGCAGGGGGCATGCAGCCGATGCACATACATGAGTTCACGCGTACCACGGCGATCTACAACCAGCTGATGGGCACGATGCTGACAGATTTCGCTGCGTTCAACGAGATCGTCGAAAAGCTGGAGGCGCTTGGACAGCAGGACTTGCTGCGGCAGGGCGTTGCGCCGGAGCAGGTCCGGCACCGGCTGGAGCTCGACATCCGCTACGGCTCGCAGCGTGTGGATACCGGCGTGGTGCTCGACAAGAGTCGCCTGCATTCGATCGAGGATGTGCTTGCGCTCATCAAGAAGCATCGCGAGGATTACGAAGCACGGTTCGGCGATGCGGCACCGGCGCCGGAAACCGGCATCTGGATTTCCACCTATCGCGTGGCGACGTACGTCGATGCACCGAGCCTGGATTTCGGCACGATCGCGGTTCCCGCGGGCGATGAGCAGGCGACCGTGGAGGTGGCTCCGGTGGCACATCGGAAATGTCATTTTTACGGTCACGCCCAAGCCCTGGAAACTCCGATTTACGGTGCGGCGGCCCTGCAGCCAGGCGTCGTGATCGACGGGCCCGCAATTGTCAATCCCGGTACGACAACCTATGTGGTTGAATCCGGGTGGCGATTGATCGGAGGAGAGCAACAGGCGGCGTGGCTGGTCAAGAAAGCGCAGATTGCCTGAGACTGGAGGACACACAATGGACAAGAAAGTGGAAATGGCGCTTGAAAGGGATCTGGGTATCAATGATCCGAAGGTTCAGGCCTTTATCGCGGCGAACATTCCGTTTCTGGCGCCTGACGAAGCCATCATGCGTGACCACCGGATGAATCCGCGCTCGAAGCATGAAGAACGCGCACTGGCTCGACCGGGGCGAGAGTATGTCTACAGCGAAATCAGGAATTTCCTGCAGGGTTCGCTGGAAGACAACTGGGATATCTGCCAGAACATGTGCGTTGCGCCCGCTGCGCGTTTTGGCGACATGACGACTGCCGTATTTACAGGGACAGGCGATCACGCCATGGCCGCTTCCCGGGGCGTGATCGGTTTTTGCAGCGTGATTCATTACCCCGTGCGCTTCGTCATCAAATACTACAAAAATGATCCGCAGGTCGGGATTCGTCCTGGGGATGGCTATATCTTCAACGACTCGTTTTATGGCGGAATTCATCCACCCGACCAGAGCGCGTTTGCACCGGTGTTCTACAAGGGTGAATTGATCGCCTGGGTGGCGTGTGGTTTGCACCAGGGCGAGGATGGCGGAACTTCGCCGGGCGGCATGACTCCGGATATGGAGTCGCCCTTCGATGAAGGGCTGAAGATGCCCCCGCTCAAGGTGCGCGAAAACTACAACATGCGTACCGACATCTTGACGTTCATCCAGAACTCGACGCGCGACCCCCGCATGACGGGGGCGGATATCAAGACCCGGCTGGCGGTTTGCAAGCGGCTTGAGGAGAAAGTGCTCCGGGCCGTGGAGATTTATGGAGTCGACGATGTCGTCGGTGCACTGCGCCAGAACATCGAGTACGTGCGCGACGAAGTCAGTCGGCGCATCGCGAAACTGCCGGACTGCGTGATTCGTCAGGATTTCTATCTCGACTCGACGATGCGTGAGGACGCATTGATGCGCCTGCCCATGGTCATGACGATCAAGGGTGACAGGATGACCGTTGATTTTCGCGGTGCGTCACCGCAAATCGGCAATCGACCCATCAATTCGCCGCAGACCAGCCTTAAAGTCATCATGCTGATGGGCTATCTGGTGTTCGTGTGGCCGGATTTGCCGCGCGTCAACGCCATGCTGGATCCGATCGAGTTCGTCACCGATCCGAAGAGCATCTGCGACGCCACCAAGGATGTTCCAACAGCCTTGAACATGCAGGTATTTTTCAAGGGCATCACGCAGGCCCACCAAACCGCGGCGAAAGCCTATTTCCCGTGTAGACGGAAGTATGCAAAAACCATTTCCGGCTGGTTCAATCAGCCGATCAGTTTCATCTACGGTGGCATCACGCAGAACCTCGAGTACACCGGCAACCTGTGCGGCGACCTCAATGCCATGCCGGGTGGGGCGCACTGCGACAGCGACGGTGAACACAGCATCGCCCCGAACTTTGCGGCCATGGCGGACTGTGGTGAAACGGAAGATACCGAAATGGAATCGCCGTTCATGCAGCTCATTTCAAAGGTTTATTCCACGGACAACCTGGGTTTCGGCAAGTACCGGAGTGGCGCGGGCTATCAAACCTCCGCCTCGATGCGCGGTTCGCCGCTGTGGGGTTTTGCCTCCATCGCCGGAGGATCGAAATTCTCGACGGTCCCGGGCTTGTACGGCGGCTACGGCTGTCCCGTGTATCCGATGTGCAAGATCAAGAATGTCAACGTCTACGACGAGCTGGAAAAGGATCCTTCGCTGTTCAAGGCGGATGTCCAGACCTTCATGAACGAACGTCCGTTTGGGGGGGATGCGGAATACATATCGACGCGTGGCGCGATCCCCTTTGAACTCTGCAAGGAAGGTGAGCTCTACCTCATGTCACAGGGCGCGGGTGGCGGGTATGGCGACGTGCTCGAACGCGATCCGCAGCTCGTGATAAAGGACGTCGAGGAAGGGATCGTTTCGCACGCCGTTGCCCAAGGCTTGTTCTTTCTCCGTTACGACGAACAGACCCTGGTTGTCGATCAGGAGGCAACGCAAAAGGCACGGGATGAAGAGCGCAAGCGCCGTATCACGCGCGGCAAGCCCTACGATGAATTCGTGAAAGCTTGGGTCCAGGATGCTCCGCCCGCCGACGTTCCGTATTACGGCGCGTGGGGCGAGGATCGTTCGGTCGTTTATGCGGATGGCCAGAAAGGGGCGCCGGAAACGCTGCCGATGGTCATGCTGCCGGATCCGCGTGACGTGAGGGTCGCGGAGCTGGAAAGGAAAGTGAAGGCGCTGGAGGCTCGGCTCCATGCGGCGCAACCCGCGTAGCGGGTGGCCGAAACCGAGGACTTGATCAATCAGGATGGCGTGACATGAACAATGCGGTTTACGTGTCCGGCGTGGGGATGATCCCGTTCGCCAAGCCGGGGCACAGCGAGCACTATCCGGAGATGGCGAAGCGCGCCATCGTTGCGGCGCTGGACGATGCTGGCGTCAGCTACGGGCAGATCCAGCAGGCCTATGCCGGTTACGTCTACGGCGACTCGGGTTGCGGGCATCGCGTGGTGTATGGCGTCGGCTTGACCGGCATCCCGGTGTTCAACGTCAACAGCAACTGCTCGAGCGGTTCCAGCGCGCTGTTCCTGGCGCGGCAAGCGGTACAGAGTGGCGTTGCGGATTGCGTGCTCGCTGTCGGCTTCGAAGAGATGCAGCCCGGTGCACTGACGGTGCACTACCCCGACCGTCCCGATCCACTCGAGCGTTTCAACGAGGAAACGCTACGCCTTTCCGGGCACGAGGAGATTCCGTTTGCACTGCGCTACTTCGGCGGTGCGGGCAAGGCCCACATGGACCGCTACGGCACGAAACTCTCCACGTTCGCGAAGATCCGCGTGAAAGCCAGTCGCCACGCGGCGCGCAATCCGAAGGCTGTTTTCCGCGGCTTGGTGACCGAGGAACAGGTGCTGGAGTCCAAGGCATTCTGGCCTGGCTATCTCACGCGGCTGATGTGCTGCCCGCCGACCTGTGGTGCGGCAGCGGCCGTGCTGTGCAGCGAAAAATTCGCGAAGCAGCATAGACTCAACCAGCGTGTGCGGATTCGCGCACAGGCGATGACATCCGATACGGCCAGGACTTTCGAATCCGGCGACATGCGCGAAGTCGTGGGTTACGGCATTGCGCAGGAAGCCGCCCGGCAGGTCTACGAGGCTGCGGGTATTGGCCCGGAAGACGTGGACGTCGTTGAACTGCATGATTGCTTCTGCCAGAACGAGCTCATCACCTACGAATCACTCGGCTTGTGTCCCGAGGGTGGCGCAGAAAAATTCGTGCTGGACGGCGACAACACCTACGGCGGGAAAGTGGTCACGAACCCGTCCGGCGGACTGTTGTGCAAGGGGCACCCGCTGGGTGCCACCGGCCTTGCCCAGTGCGCGGAACTGGTCGAACAGCTTCGCGGTGAAGCGGGCACACGGCAGGTGGACGGCGCGCGGCTTGGGCTGCAGCACAACCTCGGGTTGGGCAGTGCCTGCGTCGTGACCTTGTACGAGCGCGTGGGTTGATCGCGGTGCGGTCTTGGTGGCTCGTGCCCGTGTGTTGCCGGGTTCGGGGATCCGTGATGGCTGGGATCGAAACGGAAGATTGGCTGCGACGGCCCGCCGGTTCTTGCGCTACGGGCTTGTTGGAGGAACATCATGGCGCTGGTTGAATACCTCGATCGCGGAGCCCTGTCCAATCCGGATGGCGCCTGCCTCACGGCGGCGAATGCTAAGACGCTGACGTATCGGGACGTCCAGCGCCTAAGCTATCGCATCGGCAACAAGCTCATCGGCCTCGGGTTCAGGAAGGGCGATCTGGGCTCCGTCATTGCGCTCAATGACGCGTTCGCGTTCGCCTGCGTGTTCGGGCTGGCGCGTGCCGGTATGGCCTGGCTACCGGCCCATCCACGCAACAGCCGGGAGGATCATCGCTATCTGTTCGAATTCCTCGAATGCAAGGTCATCCTGTTTTCCTCGGATTTCGCGGAACTCGTCAAGGCGTTGCGCCCACAGTTGCCGGGTGTGAAAGCCTGGGTATGCCTCGACCGTGCGCTGGATGACATCCCTTCCATCGAAGCCTGGCTCGAAGGGACAGCAGACACCGACCCCGACTTGCCGCGCCGTGCCGAAGACCTCGCGATCGTGCTGCCGACCGGGGGCACGACCGGGCGCCCCAAGGGCGTGATGTGGAAAAGCCGGGTCGTCGACAACATGGTCGCCACACAGATGATCTGCATGTGCTACGACCAGGCCGAGCGCCCGGTCAACATGGCGGCCGCGCCCCTCACGCACGCGGCCGGGATGATCACCTTCGCCACGCTGTCGCGCGGCGGGGAAATTGTGGTCCTGCCGAAGCCGGATATCGCGGCCATGCTCGATGTCGTCGAGCGCTATCGCGTCACGGAACTGTTCCTGCCGCCGACCGTGATCTACCGCATGCTGGAATTCCCCGGCGTGGAGGGACGTGACTACCGCTCGCTGCGGTACTTTGTCTACGCCGCCGCGCCGATGTCGGTGGAAAAGCTGAAGCGCGCGATCAAGGTGTTCGGTCCGTGCATGACACAGACCTACGGCCAGTCGGAAGCGCCGATGCTGGTGGCATTCTTCTCGCCGCGCCAGCACGCGCCGCAGGGTGAACTGGCACCGGACAGTCGGCTGGCGGCCTGCGGATTTCCCACACCGCTGGTGGAAGTCCGCATCCTCGACGACGACAACCGGGAATTGCCGCGTGGCACGCCCGGCGAGCTGTGCGTGCGCGGCGACCTCGTGATGGACGGCTACTTCAAGCAGCCCGACAAGACGACCGCGACGATCATCGATGGCTGGTTGCATACCGGCGACGTCGCCATACAGGACACCGACGGCTGGCTGCGCATCGTGGATCGCAAAAAGGACATGATCATCACTGGTGGGCTGAATGTGTACCCGCAGGAGATCGAGCAGGTGATCTGGACGCACCCGGCGGTCGAGGACTGCTCCGTCATCGGTGTTCCCGATGACGATTGGGGCGAGCGCGTCACCGCGGTGGTCGAGTTGATACCGGGGGGCGAGGCGAGCGCCGAGGAAATCCAGGCATTGTGCAAGCAGAACCTCGGCAGCCTGAAAATGCCGAAGACCGTGTATTTTCGCAAACTGCCACGCAGCCCGAACGGGAAAGTGCTGAAGCGTGCGTTGCGCGACGAATACTGGAAAGAGGTCGGGCGCCAGGTTTGAACCGACGATACGGCGATGAATTGCTGCTTGGTTGCATCAGGCCAAGCCCCTACCAAAAAATCATGGAATTCCTGGGGATGCAGGGCAGCCGCCCAAATCGGAGCATAGGCTGTTGCAGCCTGGTTCAAGTGCTGCCGAGACTGGGCCGTTGGGGGAAAGTTTCCTTCACGCCCGGGTCACCGGCTGGTATGCGTGGGTAAAAGCGGGCAGGCGGAATTTGCATCCCGTTGATGGGTCAAGAAGGTCGGAGGATTCTGGCGATGCCAAATGTGCTTGAGCAGTGGATCGAAACCCGCAATTCCAGCGTTCGCTGGATCGAACCAGCAGCCTATGCGGCGCAGGTCGTCGCCGGCGGGGACGAGACATGGCCGTGTCGGCCACAGTCTGCTGCGCAGGTTCTTGCACGCGCGAACGAAGCGTTGAAGTCGCAGGTTGCAAGTCTCGATATCCTGCCGGTGTTAACGACGGGCGCACCGAAACCAGATCCGGATGACTCCGTAGGGGCGGCTGAAGATGCGCTCGGGGCAGCCGCTGCGCTGGATAATGCCCGTGCAGTCGTGCGGGCGGTGACGGGTACGCTGGCGGGTCGTTTCGACGTGATGCTGCGATTACCGTCACCGCTCGCGTTGTTGCGGCGTTTTGGCATGCCGGTCGACGCTGTTCCAGCGCTGGACGACTTGGATGACGCGGCGGTTGCGCTCGCCGGAGTCATCCGTGCGCTTGCCGAATTCGACCTGACTGGGGTTGTGCTTGCAACACCGGTGGACGAGGGGCTGGCGACAGACGAGTGCGGGAGTCTGGAGAGCATCGTCGGCAGCGTGCATCACCAGCGTCGCATTGTCGCATTGCGCCTGGAAGGCGCGGCGACGGCGGTGGATTTTGTGGACTCCGATGTCGATCTGATGCTGTGTCCGAATCTGGCGCCGGTTGCGTTGGTAGCTGCGGCAGGGCGCCCAGGCGTTCGCATGGGGGGCGGGCTCGGTACGGTATTTTGGGCGGGCGGGGATTTTCCGTCACCGACACGCGGCCTTCTGTATTACGGCGATGCTCCTGAAGGCATGGCGCCAGAGAAGATTTTGGCGCGCCTCGACAGCCTGCGCGTGGATTGAACGGCAGCAGGTTTCCTGAGAAGGTGTGGGCCCAATCCGCACGCGGGATGGCGAGTTACTCGGGTCCCGGCGGCTGGGCTAGAATTCGGTGACATGAGTATCCGTATGCCCCAGACTCGATGCGGCAGGACATGCGTTTGACTGCGCAGCCGCGATCAACCGCGGTCGGCGGCCATGGTGATCAGACC
>SCRR01000003.1 GCA_004322085.1 Burkholderiaceae bacterium | reverse complement strand
CCGGTGGCATCAGGTAAATGGTCTGCAATTCCGCCGGGAAGGCCGATATCGGCCGAAGGCCACTCGTTTGTTCTATAGTCGCCCAACCCCGATACGCCGACTTTGACGTTTGCGTTTTTGCCACGAAAGCCCTTCGACCAGGCCGGAGAATGAATAATGACGATTTCGAGTTTTGATGATTTGTTGCTGCAAGCGCGGCAGCAATCCGAGCCCCAGCGGCTGTTGTTCGTGTTTTCAGGGGCCGAATTGCCGGATGACGCCACGGCGCAGCAGCGTGCCCGCTTCGAAGCCGGAGCCGGGGGCGCGTTGACGCCGCTCATGTGCGTGGACAAGACTCCACAGGAAATGGAGACATTTTCCGCGCTGCTCGAAGAATCGAGCCAGTTCGGACACGACTGGGCGGTCGTGTTCGTCGCGGCGCTGGCAGGTCGTCATGGTGTGGCGCCAACCAGCAAAGAGGCCGAAGCCCCATTGCAGCGCATGGTCGAATCAATCAAGGCGGGTTCGGTAGGCTCTTTCATCCCGTTCGACCGCCAGGGTCATGCCGTGATACTCAGCTGATAGCTGGGTTTTCGCTGCCCGCGTTATCGACCTGAGGTGTCAGGGCTATTGCACCAGCGGCGTGTCGGCAGCGTCGAGGTCGATACCCTCAACACAAGCGGCCCCGGCCAGCAGCCGCAGGTACTGCCGCAATGCCGTGACGTAGGCTTGTTGGCTCAATGAATTGGTCACCGCACCGCGCACCGATTCAAAAGATTGGGGCGTGCCCGGCTCGCGTTCCAACACCTCCACGACGTGCAGGCCAAAGCGGCTGTGTACGAGCCGTGGCAGCACGCCTACTTCGATGTGACCGAACAGTTCCCGGGCGAACTCGGGTGCGCAATCTTCAGCGCTCAGCCACCCGAGGTCACCGCCCTGTGCCCCGCTGGGACAGTTGGAGAGGTCGCGCGCCGTGCTCTCGAAGCTGCTGATGTCGCCACTGTGGCAGCGCACGTCAAGCAAGGCGGCCTCCGCGCGCTTGCGCAAGGCGACAACATCGACACCGGGTGTCACCGCGAACAGGATGTGCCGAACGCGCACTTTCTCGCCGGTGCGGTAGGTGCCCTGGTGCGCCGCGTGATGGCGCCGGCAGGCCTCTTCAGAGGGAGCGGGCACCTTTACCTCCTGCTCGATCAGGCGTTCAATGGCCTGTGCCGCCACTTCGCTGACAACACCGTCGGTGGAGGCCACATCCTCGGCGGCCAGGAGTCTGGCGGCCTGGGCGGCCTGGCGCAGCAGTTCGGTGCAACCGCGCTGGCGCAGCTCGTCGGGCGTGAGGGCTTCGTCGGCGTGGTTCAGGGCGACACCGTTGATGAGAGCCACGGGAATGTTGGGGGTTGGGGGTGTCAGGGTATCGGTCTGCATGAGGGTTCCCGGTTACACGCCAGCGTCTGGTTGGCGCGGAAGGTTTTGTCCCTTGGGGACATTCAGCCTGCGGCTGCGCACCACCTGGTACGGGCGAAAGAGATAGGTGACCGACGCGAAGCCGCTCCACACATGGACGAGTCGGGTGAATGGAAAGATCAGGAAAATGGTCATGCCCAGGAACATGTGGAGCTTGAAAACCCAGCCTGCGTTGGCGAGGAGTTCAACGGCGCCAGCGCGAAAGGTCACGATGCGCTGGGCCCATTCGGCCAGCAACTCCATCATGCTGCCGTCCAGGTGCTGAGCCGAGAACGGGATCGTGGCCAGCCCGAGCGCAAGCTGCAGCCATAGCAGCACGACGATCGTGATGTCGCTGGTCTTCGAGGTGGCGCGAACGCGGGAGTCGGTCAGGCGACGGTGCAGCAGGATCGTCAGACCGATGAAGCCGAGTACCCCGGCTATGCCACCGCTCACCATCGCCAGCAGTTGCTTGGAGCCGGGCGCGATGAAGTGCTCGTACACAGCCGGCGGCGTGAGCATGCCAACGAAGTGGCCAAAGAACAGGAACAGCACGCCAATATGGAACAGGTTGCTGCCCCATCGCAGCTGCCCGGTACGCAGAAGTTGCGACGAGTCGCTTTTCCATGTGTACTGGTCGCGGTCGAAACGCAGCAAACTGCCGAGCAGAAAGACCGTCAGGCAGATATAGGGATAGTAGCCAAACAGGAAGGTGTCGAGAGCGTTCATAGGATGGCTCCTGGTGCGGCAGAGGTTTTCGGTTCGGAGCGGCTGCGATCCGCCCTTACGATGCGAATAGGCTGGGGCTGGCCCGGTTTGGCCTGCCCTTGGGAAGAGCAGCCGTCGAACGCCAGCGGCTCGGCCCAGCTGGCATCCATTGACTCCTCTGGCGCCTGTTTGACGGGTTGGGCCTTTTCACCCGCCAGCTCCAGCAAGGCGCCAAGAACACTGGCGTAGGCGCTCTGGCGTTGCTGCAGGGCGCCAAACAATATGTTGAAAATATGCGCCATCTCGGCCAGGAACGCGCGCGCTTCTTTCGCGGGTTGCGTCGAAACAAACTCCAGTACGGCGGGGAGATAGTCTGGCAATTCGTCGGGCGCCAAGTACAAGCCAGCCTTCTCATAAGTTTGCGCCAGGTCGATCATGGCCGGGCCGCGATCGCGCGAGTCGCCGTGCACGTGCTCGAAGAGGTGGAGCGAAGTAGCGTGTCCGCGGTCGAACAATTCCACATAGGCGGCCTCCGAGTCCATCTTGTCTGCCAGAGCAAGCGAGTCGATCAAGGCATCGAGTTCCGTGAGTCGATCGCCGCCGATGGCGCGCTCGCTGTGCAACACGTCGCGCATGTCGTGCAGATGGGCATGCAGTTGGGCGTCGGGGTAGGACAGCAGTCTGGCCAGGACGCGCAGGGTCAGGCTCGTATTTGGGCTTGTCATGATTCAGACCTCCGCCTTGATGGGAATCGTGCGCTTCTTGGTGCCGCCAAACAGGCTCGTCTCGCTGGCACCGTCCGAGCAGCCGTTACCAAACGTGAAGCCACAGCCTCCCCGCATGTCGAATGTGTTCTCCGCATATTCGCGGTGCGAGCTCGGGATCACGAAGCGGTCCTCGTAGTTGGCGATAGCCATGGTTTTATACATGTCCTCCACCACGGCCTGGCTCAGGTGCACCTGATTCAGCGCGGTGAGGTTGATGCGCCCGTCTACGTGCTTTTCGCGCTGGTAGGCCCGCATGGCCAACATGCGTTCGAGCGCGCGTACCACGGGTACGGTGTCACCGGCAGTCAGCAAATTGGCCAGGTACTTGACCGGAATCCGCAACTGGCTGACATCGGGAATCTCGCCGTTGATGCCCACATGCCCGGCGTTGGCCGCAGCCGTGATCGGCGACAGGGGTGGTACGTACCAGACCATGGGCAGCGTGCGGTATTCGGGATGCAGCGGCAGGGCGACTTTCCACTGCACCGCCATTTTGTAGACGGGGCTCTTGCGTGCCGCCTCCATCCAGGCGTCGGGGATCCCGTCGATGCGCGCCTGCTCGATGACCTTGGCATCGAACGGATCCAGGAAGATGTCGAGTTGTGCCTGGTACAGGTCGCGGTCGTGTTCCACGCTGGCGGCCTCCTGGATGCGGTCTGCGTCGTACAGCAGCACGCCGAGGTAGCGGATGCGGCCCACACAGGTCTCGCTGCACACGGTGGGCTGTCCCACCTCGATGCGTGGGTAGCAGAAGGTGCACTTTTCGGCCTTGCCGGATTTCCAGTTGTAGTAGATCTTCTTGTAGGGGCAGCCGCTCACGCACATGCGCCAGCCGCGGCATTTGTCCTGGTCAATCAGGACAATGCCGTCTTCCTCGCGCTTGTAGATCGAGCCTGAGGGGCAACTTGCGACGCACGCGGGATTCAGGCAGTGCTCGCAGAGCCGGGGCAGGTACATCATGAAGGTGTTTTCGAACTGGCCGTAGATGTCCTTCTGGATATCGTCGAAGTTCTTGTCCTTCGAGCGCTTGCTGAATTCCCCGCCCAGTATCTCCTCCCAGTTCGGGCCCCACTCGATTTTTTCCATGCGCTGGCCGGTGATGAGGCTGCGCGGGCGGGCCGTTGGCGAAGCCTTCATTTCAGGCGCCGATTGCAGATGGGCGTAGTCGAAGGTGAAGGGTTCGTAGTAGTCGTCGATCTCGGGCAGGTTGGGGTTGGCGAAGATGCGCATTAGCAGCTTCCATTTCGCTCCCTGGCGCGGTTCGATCTTGCCGTTGGGCTTTCGGAGCCAGCCGCCGTTCCATTTGTCCTGGTTTTCCCATTCCTTGGGATAGCCAATGCCGGGCTTGGTTTCGACGTTGTTGAACCAGGCGTACTCCATGCCGGGACGGCTGGTCCATACGTTTTTGCAGGTGACGGAGCAGGTATGGCAGCCGATGCACTTGTCCAGGTTGAGCACCATGCCGATTTGGGCGCGTATTTTCATGCAGATTCTCCTTATGCCGATCAGGCCGTCGCGGGCGTCGCCGAAGCTGGTGTGTCCAGCCAATCGACCTTGTCCATTTTGCGAACCAGCACGAACTCGTCGCGATTGGTGCCGATGGTCCCGTAGTAGTTGAAGCCGTAGCTGAACTGCGCGTAGCCGCCAATCATGTGGGTGGGTTTGAGCACAATGCGTGTTACCGAGTTGTGGATGCCGCCGCGATGCCCGGTGATCTCCGAGCCAGGTGTGTTGACGATCTTCTCCTGGGCGTGGTACATCATGACCATGCCCGGCAGGACTCGCTGACTGACCACGGCGCGCGCCGTCAGCGCGCCGTTCACGTTGAACAATTCAATCCAGTCGTTGTCCACGATCCCGATCCGCTTCGCGTCGTCTTCACTGATCCACACACAGGGGCCACCCCGGCTGAGCGTGAGCATCAGCAAGTTGTCGGTGTAGGTCGAGTGAATCCCCCACTTCTGGTGGGGCGTGATGAAGCTCAGTGCGATTTCGGGATGGCCGTTGGGCTTGACGCCTTGCATGCCCGCGGTCGTCTTCAGGTCCACCGGGGGACGATAGCTCGCGAGGCCTTCGCCGAACGCGATCATCCAGGGGTGGTCAAGGTAGAACTGCTGGCGCCCGGTCAACGTGCGCCAGGGAATCAGCTCGTGCACGTTGGTGTAACCGGCGTTGTACGAGACGGTCTCGGACTCGATGCCGCTCCAGGTTGGCGAGCTGATGATCTTGCGCGGCTGGGCCTGAATGTCGCGAAAGCGGATCTTTTCATCCTCTCGATGCAGTGCCAGGTGGGTGTGGTCGATGCCGGTCTGCCTGCTCAGCGCGGCCCAGGCCTTGACCGCGACATGGCCATTGGTCTCAGGCGCCAGCATCAACACGGTCTCGGCGGCGTCGATGTCGGTGTCGATCTTCGGCATGCCGCAGGTGGCACCCTCATGAGTGACGAAGCCGCTGAGCTCACCGAGCTGGCGGACCTCGGTCTGGGTTTCCCAACTGATACCCTTGCCGCCGTTGCCGACCTTGCCCATCAGCGGGCCCAGCGCGGTAAAGCGCTTGTAGACATTGGGATAATCGCGTTCGATCACCTGAAGGTTCGGCGCCGTCTTGCCCGGAATCAGGTCGCATTCACCGTGCTTCCAGTCCTCGACCTCGAGCGGCTGGGCCAGCTCGGACGGACTGTCGTGCATCAGTGGCGTCAGGACCAGTTCGCGCTCGACGCCCAGGTGCCCAACGCAAACCTCACTGAACTTGCGGGCGAAGCCCTTGTAGATTTCCCAGTCGCTCCTTGATTGCCAGGCCGGGTCCACCGCCGTGGACAGGGGATGGATGAACGGGTGCATGTCGCTGGTATTGAGATCGTTTTTTTCGTACCAGGTGGCAGTCGGCAATACGATATCGCTGTACAGGCAGGTGGTGCTCATGCGAAAGTCGAGCGTGACGAGCAGGTCCAGTTTGCCTTCGGGGGCCTTGTCGTGCCACACCACCTCGGTCGGTTTGGCATCGTCCACCCCCAGGTCCTTGCCCTGCAGGCCGTTGGTGGTGCCCAGCAGGTGCTTGAGGAAATACTCGTGCCCCTTGCCCGACGAACCCAGGATGTTGGAGCGCCACACAAACATGTTGCGCGGCCAGTTGTCAGGGTGATCGGGGTCGGTGCAACTCATTTTCAGCGAGCCGTCCTTCAGGCCCTTCACTGCGTAGTCGCGCGGGTCGAGCCCAGCCGCCTGCGCATCGCTGACCACCTTGATCGGGTTGGTTTGCAGTTGCGGTGCCGACGGCAGCCAACCCATGCGTTCGGCCCGCACGTTGTAGTCGATCATCGTGCCGGCATACGCATTCTTGTCCGCAAGCGGTGACAGCACTTCATCCAGTCCCAACTTTTCATAGCGCCACTGGTCGGTGTGGGCATAGAAGAAGCTGGTCGCATTCATCTGGCGCGGCGGGCGGATCCAGTCGAGCGCGAAGGCAAGTGCCGTCCAGCCGGTCTGTGGACGCAATTTCTCCTGCCCTACATAGTGAGCCCAACCGCCGCCGCTCTTGCCGATGCAGCCGCACATCATCAGCATGTTGATGATGCCGCGGTAGTTCATGTCGCAGTTGTACCAATGGTTCATCCCCGCGCCGATGATGATCATCGACTTGCCCTGGGTCTTGTCAGCGTTGTCGGCGAACTGCCGTGCCACCGTGATGACTTGCTCACGCGGCACGCCCGTGATCTGTTCTTGCCAGGCCGGCGTGTAGGGCGCGTTGTCATCGTAGCTTTGCGCCGCATTTTCGCCAGGCAACCCGCGCGCGATGCCGTAATTGGCGGCAAGGAGGTCGAACACGGTGGTCACGAGGGCTTCCCGTTTTTCCCCTTCCTTGCCCAGCGAAATCCGGTGGACGGGCACGGTGCGCACGCTGATGTCGTCGCCCGGGTTGTTGGTGTAGTGCGGGTTTTCGACGTTTCCGAAATACGGAAAACCGACCTGAGCCGTGGTAGTTGCCAGCTTGTCGCCCTCCAGCAGCGACAGCTTGAGCCTGACCTCGCTGCCATGGCGCGCCTCCCTGGCCTGCAGATTCCACTGACCTGCATCGGCCCGGCCGTCGGGGCCCCAGCGAAAGCCGATCGCCCCATGAGGCAGCACGACCTTGCCTAAATCATCAAGGGCGACGGTCTTCCATTCGGGGTTGTTGGCCTGGCCCAGCTTGCCATTGAAGTCCGAGGCGCGCACATAGCGATCCGGCACCATGATTTTGTCTCCGGCAGCCGTCGTGTGTTCCTTGAGCATCACCAGCATCGGCAGATCGGTATAGCGGCGCGCGTAATTGTCGAAGTACTCGCTGCGCTTGTCGAAGTAGAACTCTTTGAGGATGACGTGGCCCATGGCCATGGCCAGAGCCGCATCCGTGCCTTGCTTGGGGTGCAGCCACAGGTCGGCGAGCTTCGCGACCTCCGAGTAGTCGGGTGTGACCGAAATGATCTTCGTGCCCTTGTACCTCACCTCGGTGAAGAAGTGTGCGTCGGGCGTGCGGGTTTGCGGCACGTTGGAGCCCCACGCCATGATGAAGGTAGAGTTGTACCAGTCCGCGGATTCGGGAACGTCGGTCTGCTCGCCCCAGACCTGGGGGCTGCTGGGAGGCAGGTCGCAGTACCAGTCGTAAAAGCTCAGGTTGACACCGCCGATCAGTGACAGGTAGCGGCTGCCGGAGGCGTAGCTGATCATCGACATCGCCGGAATTGGCGAGAACCCCACGATCCGGTCCGGCCCATGTTCCTTGATGGTGTAGACGTTGGAGGCCGCGACGATCTCGTTGACCTCGTCCCAGCTGGAGCGCACAAAGCCGCCGAGCCCGCGCACGCTCTGGTAGTCGCGTCGTTTCGCGTCGGATTTGACAATGCTCGCCCACGCGTCGACCGGGTCGTTGGAGATGCGGGCTTCGCGCCAGGCCTTGAGCAGGCGCCCGCGCACCATCGGGTACTTGACACGGTTTGCGCTGTACAGGTACCAGCTGTAGCTGGCGCCGCGCGAGCAGCCGCGCGGCTCGTGATTGGGCATGTCCCAGCGGGTGCGTGGGTAGTCGGTTTGCTGCGTTTCCCAGGTGACGATGCCACCCTTGACATAGATTTTCCAGGAGCAAGAGCCGGTGCAATTGACGCCATGGGTGGAGCGCACGATCTTGTCGTGTGCCCAGCGATTGCGGTAGGCATCTTCCCAGGTCCGGTCCTCGCCGGTGGTGACTCCATGCTCACCGGAAAACATCTCTTTGGGGTTGGAGAAATAGTTCAATCGATCAAGAAAATGGCTCATCTTGTTTCCTCAAAGTGAAGGGTTTGATGGGGCGGTTCAGCACGGCCGCGCTGCGCCGCGGCGGGCATAGAACCACCAGGTCACCACGATGCAGGTGAGATAAAAGACGATGAACCACCAGAGCGCCGCATGCGGACTGCCGGTCATGGCGATGGAGGTTCCATAGCTCTTGGGAATGAAGAAGCCGCCATAGGCGCCGATCGCCGCGGTAAATCCCAGTACGGCCGCGCCCTGTTTGGTACCTTCTTTGGCAGCGGCAGCCTGTGCGTCCGGACCCTGGCCGCGCACCGCTTCCAGACATTCATCCATGAAGATGACTGGGATCATGCGAAACGTGGAGCCATTGCCAACGCCCGAGGCGAGGAACAGCGCCATGAAGCACAGGAAAAACCCGGTCAGATTGCCACCGGCACCACCGTGCGGCAGATACTGCATCACGCCATAGACGCCCGCGGCCATCGCGACAAAGGACCACAGGCTCACGCGTGCGCCCCCCATCTTGTCGGCCAGCCAACCGCCCACGGGTCGGATCAGGGCGCCCAGAAAGGGCCCCATCCAGGCGAATGCCAGCGGGTTCACCCCAGGGAACTGGCTCTTGATCAGTAAAGGAAAACCAGCAGAGAAACCAATGAACGAGCCGAACGTGCCCAGGTACAGCCAGCACATCACCCAGTTGTGTTTGCGCTTGAAAATGACGGCCTGCTCCGAAAACGAGGCTTTGGCATCGGCGATATCGTTCATCATCAGATAGGCCAGCAACGACGTGATCAGGATCGGCAGGATCCAGACAAAGGCCGCGTTTTGCAGCCAGATCTCCTTCATGATTCCGTCGGGCATTTTCACGGTCGTGGCGTCGCCACCGAACCAGCCGAAAACGCCGACGGAAATGACGAGCGGCACCATGAATTGCACTGCCGAGACACCCAGGTTGCCCAATCCGGCATTGAGCCCCAATGCCGAGCCCTTGCGCTCTTTCGGGAAAAAGAAGCTGATGTTGGACATGCTGGAGCTGAAGTTGCCGCCACCAAAGCCGCACAACGCGGC
The DNA here is from genome assembly GCA_004322085.1 of Burkholderiaceae bacterium. GTDB lineage: Bacteria > Pseudomonadota > Gammaproteobacteria > Burkholderiales > Burkholderiaceae_C > Rhodoferax_A. Next base: position 5,764 of record SCRR01000003.1, on the reverse strand, counting down.
CAGTGTGAGCATCACCCAGTAAGGTGTTTGCAGGTTCTGCACCGCAAACCCGATGCCGATGGCGGGTATCAGCAGGGACAGTGTGGAGAGCACCGTCCAGCGCCGCCCTCCGACGATGGGCACCATGAATGAATAAAAGATGCGCAAGGTGGCACCCGCCAGAGAGGGCAGGGCTGCCAGCCAGAACAGCTCGTCCGTGCTGTACTTGAAGCCGACTGCGGGCAGTTGCACCACCACGGCACTCCAGACCATCCAGACGGCGAATGCAAGGAACAAAGCGGGGATGGAGATCCACAGGTTCCGGTTGGCAATAGCATTGCCCTCCGTCGCCCAGAAGGTCTTGTCCTCCGGGGTCCACAAGGTCAGCAGCTTGCCGGTACCCGTGGCTCTCGATGCCGATGTCGTCATGATGAATCCCCCTTTTTGATGGAACTGGCTGCGTCTCAGCCCTGCAGGCCAAGGTCCTTGGCCTGATCGCCGACCACGGCGGCGCGCCGGACCTCGGTGAAATACATCCAGATCAATGAAACCCAGACCACGCCATACAGCAGCATGAAGGCGCTCGAGCGGATACCCGTCAGGTCCATCAGGACGCCGAACAGGATCGGCAACACGAAGCCGCCCAGTCCGCCCGCCAGGCCGACGACACCCGAAATCACGCCGATGTTGGCGGGGTAGTCGTCGGCGATGTACTTGAATACGGAGGCCTTGCCGAACGCCCAGGCAATGCCGAGCACAAACATGAGCGCCGTGAAGACCCAGACATTCAGGCCGATGTGGAATGTCCGGTCCCCGTTGGCGGTGAGAATGGTGAAGCTGGTTTGCGGATAGCTCAATAGAAACAGGCAGATCCAGCTGACCCACAGCACCCACCAGGTTACCGAATGGGCGCCATATTTGTCCGATAGCCAGCCTCCCACGGCACGCAGGACGCCGCCGGGGAGCGAGAAGCATGCGGCGAGCAGGGCCGCAGCCCGGATGTCGAAGCCATACTCGCCCACGTAGTACTGCACCATCCACAGGCTCATCGCAACGTAGCCGCCGAACACGATGGAATAGAACTGGCACAGTTTCCATACCCTGGGGTCTTTCAAGGCCGAAAGTTGATCGCGCCAGGTGATTTTGGAGTCGACCAGATGGGCCGGGTCCTGATAACTGAAAAACCAGAAAAGCAGCGCCGCGCCCAGCATCACGGCGGCATACACCTGAGGCACGACGGCCCAGCCGAAGGCCACGATCAGCGCCGGTGCCACGAATTTGTTGACGGCGGCGCCGGAGTTGCCGGCACCGTACACGCCCATCGCAAAGCCCTGGCGATTTCTCGGAAACCAGCGCGCCACGTACGGCGTGCCGACCGAGAACGAGCCGCCGGCAAGGCCCACGAACAGGCCCAGCACCAGGTAGTGCCAGTACGCCGTCGCGTGGGAGATCAGGTAGATCGGCACGACGCACGACAGCATCAGGACAAACATGACGATCCGGCCGCCAAATTTGTCGGTCCACATGCCCAGCGGCACGCGCACCAAGGAGCCGGTCAGCACGGGCATGGCGGCCAGCAGGCCGAACTCGGTCGAATTGAGGTTGAGCGTCTTCTTGATCGGGATGCCGATCACGCCGAACATCATCCACACCATGAAGCACGCCGTGAAGCCCAATGTGCTGACGATCAGCACTGACAGCGCCTGACTGTTCCTGCTCATGACCCGCACCCCTGTTTTTGCATGAGATGACTCTAGGGGGCTTTCGCCGGGCGCGGCATCCTCCTGTGGGGCCAGGTGGGCGATTCAAAAGGACCAGAGGCTGGTCAGCGGCATGGTTCCAAAGAACTATCAGGCGGGGAGAACGCGCCCGGCTTGCGCCAGGTCAAGCCAGACCCTGTTCGGTTGCGATAACCGCAGCATGCACGCGCGAACTCACCTTGAGCTTGCGCAACACCTGCTGCACATGATTTTTCACGGTGGCCTCGGCAATTCCGAAGTTACGCGCGATCTCCTTGTTGCTTTCTCCGCGCGCGATGCTGCGCAGGATATCGAGCTCACGGGGTGACAGTTCATCAAACGGCGTCGGGGCCGCTGGCATTGGCGGCGCTGCTGTGGCCGCTTCGTGTCCCGGCGCACTGGCGGCATCACGGTACGCGGCGACAAGCTTTCCCGTCATCTCGTCTGCCACGATGCTTTCTCCCCGCATGGCACGGCCTATCGCATCGGTCAGCCGCTCGCCTTCGATGGTTTTGAGAAGGTAGCCACAGGCTCCGCCGCGCAGGGCGCGCGCGAGATCGCGCTCATCCTCGCTCACGGTCAGCATCAGGATGCGAGCCTGTGGCGCCGCTTCGCGCAGCGCCGGCAGGGCGTCCACGCCGTTCACGCCGGGCAAGTGGTTGTCCAGCAGAATCACGTCCGGCTGGAGTTCCAGGGCGCGGCGTTGGGCCTGGCCCGCATCCGCGGCATCGCCAATCACCTGGAACTGGGGTTCGCGCGACAGCAGTGCAGTCAATCCGCGGCGGAACAGGGTGTGGTCGTCCACCACGAGGATGCGGATCGGCGGTGATTGGCTTGCCGGCATGCGTTTCAGCTCACCGCGGTGGCGAGGGGCACGCCATGAGTCATCGCTGGCGCCGCGCTGGGCAGCGGCGGCAGGGTCAACACCACCGACGTTCCGCGGCCACGTGTGGAGGCCAGGTCGAGCTGTGCGCCGATGCGCTCGGCCCGCTCGGCCATGATGCGTAACCCCACATGGTTGTTTTCGACCGCGCTGGTGTCGACCTCGAAGCCAATGCCATCATCGCGTACTTCAAAGCGCCATTCCGGTTGCTGGTGCACATCCAGCCAGACTTGGGAGGCGCGCGCATGCTTGCGAACGTTCGACAAGGCTTCCTGCACGATATGCAGTACCTGGATCTGCAGGTCCGGCGGCAAGGGAACACCATACCCCGTCGTGTGCAGCCTGGTTTTCAGTCCACTCTGGTGCTCGAACTTCTGCAATGTGGCCGCGAGCGCCGGTTCAATGTCTTCCGTGTTGGTACGGGTGCGAAAGTGCAGCAGCAACTCGCGCACATCGCCATAGCTTTCGCGCACGCCGGCGTCGATTTCATCGAGCACCTGATCCATCTGGCGCGGGTCGCGCGAGCGGACGGCATCGCGCATCAATTGCACCTGGATTTTCAGGAATGCCAGCGACTGGGCAATGGAATCGTGCAGTTCGCGCGCCAGCAGATGGCGTTCCTGCGAGACGGCCGCTTCCTTCTCGAGCGAGTCCAGGCGCAGGTTCTCCATGGCGCTGGCCAGATGACCGGTGAGTGCCTCCAGCAAGGATTGCTCACCGGACGAAAGTGAAACCCGGGCGTGAAAGAACAGGTCTACTTCGCCCATGACCCGGTCATGCAGGCGGATGGGAATGTTGATGATGCTCTGGAAACCGGCCCTGGCGCAGTGCAACGGTACGGTCTCGCCCTGGACATGAATGGGGATGATGCGCAGACCCGGCAAGTGGGTTGCCGCGCCGCAATGGCAGTCTCCGGTGTGAATGCATTGCTCCGCTTCCAGCATGTAGGCGGGCAGCCCTTGCGCCGCCAGCATGAGGTAACGTTCGTTGGCCTCACTGGACCAGCGCAACGCCACGCCGTCTGCATGAGCGATGCGCTGGATGCTCTGCGCGAAACCCCTGGCGAGTTTGTCCAGCGAGTCGGCCCGGGTGACCAGCATGTTGACCTGGTACAGGCTCTCCAGCCGCGCGCTTTTTTCTTCCAGCAGGGCCGTTTTCTCGGTGACCTTGTTCTCCAGCGTGCGGTACATCGTTTGCAGGTGTTCCGCCATGCCGTTGAAGCCTTCGGCCAGCGTGCCGAATTCGTCGCTGGTGACCTTGTCGACACGCGCGTGGAAGTCGCCTCCCTGAATCCGCTCGATCGCTCGTTTGAGGTGTTCGACCGGTTCGAGTACGTACAAATAGCCGTAGTACAGCAGCAGGGTCGCACTCAGCACGACCAGCGCCATCATCGCCAGCTGGAGCAGGTGCAGCAGGTTGGTCCAGCGTGCCATGTGCGCCTCGATGCCGGCCACCAGGGCATCGATGTGGCTCGCGAATGCGGCGGTGTCTCCCTCCAGGCCCGCCAGGGAGTCGGGGCGGGCCAGCACCCAGCGATCTCGAAACGATGCCCAGTCCTGCTGCACCACGGCAAACCTGCTTTGCACGGTGGGGTCCCATGGCACCGGCGACGCGCGCCCGGTGGCGGCCCCGCGCAGCTGTTTGAGCTGCGTGTCAAACGCTGCGGCCCGTCGCGACAGACCTTGGGCGTCCGAGGTGCTGATCGACAGGGCCATGCCATAGGCCTGCATGCGCATCCGGCCGGTCTCGTTCACTGCCGTGGCTCCCCCATCGAGTTCCCACGATACCCACAGCGTCGCGGAAATCAGCACCAGGGCCAGCAGCAGGAAGGGCGTGCCCAGCACCACCACTTTGGTGCCCAGTCCCCAGTGCTTTTTTGTGCGCATCACAGGAGTTTGCGCCAAATTCCGCTCTCACCCCCCAAAAGCCGACACACCGCAAGGTGGTTTGATCTATATCAAGGCCCGCCGTCCTGGTCAGCGTCCCCGGCTGGAGTCCGGGAAGGCCCCAGCAGCTCCGCCACGCGCGCCCGAAGCGCCGGAAGCACCTCGGTTTCGAACCACGGATTGCGGCGTAACCACAGGTTGTTTCTGGGGCTGGGGTGGGGCAGCGGCAGAACCAGGGGCCAGTGGTCGCGCCAGGACTTGACGGCGTCGGTGAGCGAGCGGTGCTGCGCGCCCAGGTGCCAGGCCATCGCATACTGCCCGATCACCAGCGTCAGTTCCAGGTGGCGCAGGTGGCTGAGCAGGGGCTTGCGCCAGGCCGGCGCACATTCGGGCCGGGGCGGCAGGTCACCGGATTTGCCCGTGCCGGGAAAGCACAGACCCATGGGCACGATGGCGACCTGCTTGGGGTCGTAGAACGCTTCCCGCGAGATGCCCATCCACTCGCGCAAACGGTTTCCGCTCGCGTCGTTGAACGGGACGCCCGATTCATGCACTTTGCGCCCTGGTGCCTGGCTCGCAATCAGGATCCGGGCCTGCGGGTGCAGTTGCAGCACGGGGCGGGGACCCAGTGGCAAGTGGGGGGCGCACAGGGTGCAGGCACGCACCTGCGTGAGCAGGGCTTTATAGGTGGTCATGGGCGCGAGTCACCGGCGCAGGCTGCGGTTGCCGGGAGACATCGGCGGGGCGTTGAATTTAAATGAAATGTGCATGAAACCATTGTCATATATACACATATAGCTATCAAATAGATAGTAATTCGGTAACACCTTCAAGACCAAGCCAGCGCCGCACGGCCGCTTCCAGGGCCGCCGGGCTCCCCGTGCTGCACAGCAGGAGACGACCTTTGCCCGGCGCAGCCTGGCCTGGTGTGGTGTTTCGCGCGGCCAGCAGCAGGCGGCGGGTCTGGCGTGCGACGGGCTCCCCTGTGGCGACAAAGTGAATTTGTGGACCGACCAATTCGCGCAGTTGCGGCTCCACAAACGGGTAGTGGGTGCAGCCGAGCACCAGCGTGTCGATCTGTCCATCTTTCATGCCAAATGTGCCTATTTCCCTTATGTGACCTGCACATTCAGCTATCAAATCAGTAGTTTTCGAGATGTCTTCCCCCGCTTGCATGCTGTGCTCGATCGCATCCGCCAGGCCGTCGCAAGGCTGGCAGATGAACTCGGCTTGACCCGCCAGCGGGCGCAGCAACGTGGCGAACTTGGCGCTGGCGA